>PWMM01000033.1 GCA_003558195.1 Syntrophomonadaceae bacterium | reverse complement strand
TCTTTAATATTATCAACCAGTTGATCCAGTGAGCCACTGATAATCTCCAGGAGAATAACATCTTCTTGCCCGGTTGATGGATTGGCGCTGAAAGCTAATCCAGAGATGGTGCTCGGTTCCATCATTTGGATCAGAACCGGCATAGCACTGTGCCGGGAATTAAGCTTTTTTTCTTCACGGTAAAGCAAAGAGCGATCGCTCCACAGTGATGCCCAGACAAGCTTCACCGTTTCAATTAACTGATCAGAAGTTATGTTAAGATAAGACTCATGCATGCCGGCAAAAGACGCTGCTGCAGAGTCTTCGGAGGCGGCAGAAGATCGCACTGCAAATTTAGTTCCAGAAGGCCACCTGGAAACATAAGTCATTAATTCTTGTTCCAGGGCTACCGGCATGATCCCTTTTAAAAATAGAGAGCGTATTCTTAACGCTACATCCCATATCTCTTCCCAGCGCATCGCATCAAAAGGTTTACGGTAAAGCTCCAGATCGATGCGCTGCTGTAAGTCATTATAGCCGGTATAGGCCTGGTATCCTTCAGAACTGATGCTAAAACCGGTAGGCACATGAAATCCTTTTTGAATACAAAGGGAAAGATTGCGAGCCTTATTACCAAGCAGCTCAGCAGGATAATCATAAGCATCTGCAAGGGAGACTATGAAGGGGTGCCCGGTACCCACTGGTATACCTCCTGAAATCGCCTGACATAAAAAAAACGGATAATATCGACAAGGATCAAACTTGAAGACGGAGATTTAATAAACTTATCAAGGTAATGGTGCCTTTTGATTAAAAATCCGGCCCACCGGTCAATCTCTTCTGGGTCTGTTAAAGGCCTGGCTGAGCCTGTAATAGTAATCGCCCTGATCAAGTTTATACTCTCTGGTTGCTGGGAGCGGTTATCGATTAAAAGAGATATTTTCTTATTCTTGTTGATCAAATGATACTTTCTGGTTTGGGATGGTGTGGAAAAAACCAGGTGCCTTAGATCAGCACTTAAAGCATAACTGATTAGATTTGTGTACGGTTGGCCCTCACCCTGGGTGGCCAGAACTGCAAATGGCTGTTCTAAACAAAGCTCCCTGATTTCTGCCTCAACCTGGCCCCTGGTATTTTCAACCCTACCGGTTACAACATCTACATAATCCGGCTCATCATAGTAATTATTCACCACAATCCCTCCTCAAGATACCATGGCCCAAAGGTTTCATAGCTTCTCTTAGTATACCATTAATTTCACCCTGCCATACCCTGGTTTTAATGCTAAAGGGCATTGCTTTGATGATATAGAGCAGACTAATTCAGGGCCGCTTGGTATTATATATAACTGTCAACATGGTCAGGAAAAAAATAGCAGTATTATTTTTCTTGAATATTTAAGAACAATCATGTAACCTTACTAGTGCATTAAAGTTAAAAAGGCTGGTTGCTTAGATGATATTAATTCAGAACCGGTAATAGTTAAGCTTATTGATGGACTTACCTTTATGGAGGGTTAATAATGCTAAAAGAAAGAAATATTATGGTAGCGGTAATGATTTTACTCACATTTGGCCTAGCATTCAGCTTGCTGCCCCTGGAAACTGTAAAAGCAGAAACGCTTGAGATAATTGATGAAGACATCACCAAAACTGCCGGCGATTTAGAGATACCAGTCGGAACAGCGGTGAACGGCAACGTTACTCTTAACCTGGGCGAGCTTACCGTTAACGGTATAGTTAACGGAGATGTTGATAATAACATGGGGGAAGTTAAAATCACCGGCGAAGTGATTGGAAATGTAGCGGCTAACCTGGGACAGGTTACCGTTGATGGCTTTGTAAGCGGCAATACTACAGCACGCATGGGTGAAATCATAATCAATGGCTCAGTAGGTGGTAATGTAGAAGCCGGTTTAGGATCAACCGTGATCAATGGTTCGGTGGGAGGAAATCTAGACTCAGGATTTGGTGATTTAACCGTTAACGGCAGCATTGATGGAGACGTCAACAGTAAAGGCGGGAATATCTACCTTAAAGGAATTGTAAACGGCGATGTTTACCTGGACCGGGGAGTAGTTGAACTCGGTCCCGGGTCAAGAGTTACCGGCACTGTCTCGGTGGGAAAAGGCCTGGTCAAAAAAGACAGTACAGCTACCACCGGAGCAGTTGAAATTGCAGAAGAAGTATCCGCTTCTGAACTGCAAGAGAATGGCGAAAGAGGTAGTTACCGTTTTCACGGTTTAGACAGAAACCCGGTCGAGAGAATAACAGAAAGAACCATAAATACTGTAAACAGTGTTCTTGGCCGCTTCGGTATTATGATCCCCGGTTTCACCGGGCGCCCAGAAATATCAGTCTCACCCTTTATGAGGGCCTATGGGAATATTGCCCGGGGAATATTGAACATGCTGATTCTATTTGCCCTGGCTACTTTAACTTTCGTCCTTTTTCCACAGCACGTCAAAACAGCCGGTAATGCAGTAACAGAAAAAACCGGTCCTGTCCTTGGCTGGGGGATTCTGGCTAGCATCCTGGCTATACCCCTGATGATTCTTTTGGCTATAACCATTATCGGTATTCCCTTGATTTTACTGGAAATAATCTTCCTGGCAGCAGCAGGTCTTCTTGGTTACACTGGTCTAGCTGAGCTGATCGGAAGAAGGATATTTAAAAGCACTGCCACAACTACACCTTCTTCCATTGGAACCATAGCCCTGGGAGTAGTCATTATCGGCCTGGTTGCAATGATCCCTATCCTTGGAGGCATTTTCTCGCTGGCCGTATTCATCATTGCTCTCGGCGCCGCCCTGGCTACCCGGTTCGGGACTATAAAGCACAGTGGCACTGCCTACATTCAGCTAAAAACCAAGGAATAAAAAAATCAGAGATCAAGGACTATTGATTCAATTTATCAGGCGAAAAAGGTAGCTACTTTTTCGCCTGATTTTATTACCCGGCAGGGTAAACTGTAATCAGATTGAAAACAATTATCACTTCTTCTACTCTTTGTTCCTGTTAAAACTTACTTTCCGGTCAACAACCCCGGGTCGAAATCTTTAACCGGCCCCCGGTAAGGTTCGCCGCGTTCATGTAGATGAGGTCGCCCCATGTGGGTAATCGCCGCCACCGGGCAAAAATTATAACAACGCAGGCAAATTATGCATTCCCCTTTAGTATGGATCACTTGATCCTGGTAAAAAAAATTGCCGACCGGGCACAGGCGAACACATTCACCGCAATCGATACAGTTATCCCTGTCAATGCCAATATCATTCTTAAGCTTGTGAAATACTTTTCTAAATGGCAATCTTTGCATGCACCCTAAATAGAAAGCAACCTGGCTGAACCCACGCAGGAATACCCTGCCTGCACTTATTGCACGGCAAAAAGAGACCGCCCTTTTGCGGGCCCTGTCGAGGACACCGGCCAGGCGGTTGTGATCATTGGTGTAGGGAAGAGAAATAATGCTGACTGTAACATTATTGGGCATTAAAAAGTGTTCACCCCACTGGACATTGAACCCTTTCTCATGAAGCATTGTCCCTCCTACCTGGGCCCCGTCACCTGACCAGAGCCACTGGGTGCAAAAAACAAATGCTTTCTTCCCCGACACCTGCGGCAGATTATTAATAAAGCTTTCCATTGGTTTAGCTACATCAGAACCATGGATGGGGTAACCAAAACCCACGATATCGACATCATCAATCACGGCAGTTGCTTTCCCCTCAGGAACAGTTTCAATCGAGTAAGTTTGAGACTGATGCCCCAGTTGATCAAACTGGCGGGAGAGCTCTTCTGACATCCACCAGGTATTACCGGTGCCGGAAAAATAAAATATTGCGATTTTTTCCCTGCTGCGGGTGCTGTGCAAAGCGTTTCTCCTTTCATAGGATTTTAGATGAATAAATAGGTTCAGAGTTATATTAAAGTCAGATAAAAACCACCCTAATTATAAAGCTTTTTTAAGCTTACAGCATAGTAATAATTATAGATCCCACCATACCGCCAGCAGCAGTTTTATGTGATAAAAAAGATCTTAAAGCAGCTTAACTTGTGGGAAAGGAGAAACCACGACCCGCCGCCAGGCAAGGTCTTGCTCGAATTTGTGCCGCATCAGGCACAGCATACAGAACAGCTTACAGTTACTGGTGACCTTAAGTATCCGGATCTAGACAACATACCGTTATGAAGATGATTATTCACAGCTATCAGATGAAAAACTCTGCCTTAAGCATGCTTCTTCCAGGTAACCCGGTTTAAGATCACATTCGGTTTAGTTATGCCAAAAACGAGGCTCTTTAGGTTGCCTCTTTGTGCAACTGGCATGCTCTTAAGTGAAGAAACCACCAAATGATCATTGAATACTCTCTGATTCAGCTCTATCCGTGGCAAATCGGACCAGAATCATTTTTTTAGGGTAGGGTTAGCTTGACCTTCAGCTTTATAGTGCAGTAACATATGCCTAACAAAAAAGCAAATTCCTACTTCATAGTGTCTGAATAAATTCGGCTCTTCCACTTTGACCCATCACCGGCATGACCAGGAACTGGCAGACCTGGGCACAGACTATATCAGGATCCTGGGCTACAGCTTTTGCGGAGATATTGAATTTAAAAAACACCCCCACAGTGGGCAATTCTAAATGATTGAAATCAAAGCCCGCCTCAGCGCCTTAAACGTACTGTTCGATAAATGCTGCCTGGAGTTTACCTACTTTTTATGCCGGAACCTGGTAGTGGAACCGCTGCCAGACTAGCACCTACGG
>PWMM01000226.1 GCA_003558195.1 Syntrophomonadaceae bacterium | reverse complement strand
GAAACTGGTGTAACCTGTCCAGAAGATGGAGGAATGATCGTTGAGAGACGATCAAAAAAAGGACGGACCTTTTATGGCTGTAACAATTATCCACAATGTACTTATTCTTTATGGAATAAGCCTGTTCAAGAGAGCTGTCCGCAATGCGGTGCTATTATGACCGAAGTCAGAAAAAGCAAGAAAAAGGCGATTCAATGTTCTAACAAGGAATGTGGCCATGAGCAAGAAGTCCTTAAAAAAAAGGTTACTGCTTCCCGATAATAATAGTGCTTTGAATAGGTGGAATTTTTTTAAAAACAAGCATATTTACTTGCACGGGGTGAAAAGTTGTGTTAGGATAATATTGGTGTTGCATTGTGAAAATAAATTATTGTCTTGATCATTTTTTGAACTACCTGGCGGTTAATAAAAACGCTTCACCTTTGACAGTTCAAGGATACAGGAATGATTTAATCCAATTTTTTGATTTAACTGATCTACACCAGACTGATGAAATTAATGTAAACCACTTGATGATCAGAGGTTACCTGGCCTGGCTAAAACAGAAAGGTTATTCGCGTCGGACAATTGCCCGCAAGTTATCTGCGACGCGTTCTTTTTTGTTTTTTTTAAAAAAAGAAGGGATTATCGAAGGGGGTAAATGGTCAGCGGTAACCCGCCCTAAGATTGAGAAAAGCTTACCCGGATTTCTTTACCAACATGAAGTGATTGCTTTATTAGAGGCCCCTGACGGTAATACGAACCTGGGTTTTCGAGACAGGACCTTGTTAGAGTTAATTTATGCCTCTGGGTTAAGGGTAAGTGAACTTGTTAATATAAAGCTTTCGCACTTGCAACTTGAAGAAAGGTTAATAAAAGTTCGCGGTAAGGGAAAGAAAGAGAGGATTGTACCAGTCGGTTCGGTTGCGGCTGCATTAATCCTGGAATACCAAAAAAATGTTCGGCCTCTGCTGGCTTTAAAAAATAAGGCTGGTCAAGAATATGAAGAGCTTTTTTTGAACAGATGGGGAAACCCCTTAAGTGATCGTGGAGTAAGAAACCTCTTTCACAAGTATATCCAAATGGTTTCACACAAAGAGGGAATCACTCCCCATTCTTTAAGACATTCTTTTGCTACTCACTTACTCGAAGGCGGAGCGGATTTAAGGGTTGTACAAGAGATGCTTGGACATGTCAGTATCTCGACCACCCAAATCTACACCCATGTGACCAGGGAGCGGTTGAGAGAAGTATATCATTCAGCTTTTCCCAGAAAATAGTTGATAAAGGCGGCTTTGGAAATGTATGAAGGGACAACAATTTTAGCAGTAAAAATAGAAAACCAGGTTGCTGTTGCCGGAGATGGTCAGGTTACTTTTGGTAACAGCACTGTAGTTAAACATGGAGCTAGAAAAGTACGTCGCCTTTACGAGGGCAAAATAGTTGCCGGTTTTGCTGGAGCAGTGGCTGATTCCTTAACCCTTTGTGAAAAGTTGGAAGGTAAATTAGAAAGTTACCAGGGTAATTTAACCAGGGCCGCAGTGGAACTGGCAAAGGAATGGCGAACCGATCGTGTTTTAAGACGATTAGAAGCATTAATGGTTGCTGCCAGCAGCGATGATATTTTACTTATTTCGGGGACTGGGGAAGTCATTGAGCCTGACGATGGAATTGCCGCAGTAGGTTCTGGGGCTGCTTATGCCCAGGCAGCGGCTAAAGCCCTGGTCCGGAACACAGAGCTTTCGCCTTCAAAAATTGCTGAAGAAGCACTAAAGATTGCCTCTGAAATCTGTGTTTACACAAACGATAATATTATTGTAGAAGAACTTTAGAAAGGTATGATAGTTTGGTATGACAAAAGCAGAGCTTACGCCAATTGAAATAGTAAATGAGTTAGATCGTTTTATTATTGGTCAAACTGATGCTAAACGTTGTGTGGCGGTAGCCTTACGCAACAGGTATCGTCGTCAGCAGCTGGATGAAGATTTGCAGGAAGAAATTATTCCTAAAAATATTGTGATGATTGGACCAACAGGCGTTGGTAAAACTGAATTAGCCAGACGCCTGGCCCGCCTGGTAAATGCTCCCTTTGTTAAAGTGGAAGCAACCAAGTTTACAGAAGTCGGCTATATCGGCCGGGATGTTGAATCAATGGTAAGAGAATTGGTGGAGACCGCAGTCAGGATAGTGCAAAATGAAAGGATGCTGGAAGTTAAGGATAAAGCAACAAAAAATGCCAATGACAGGCTGGTAGAAATTATCGCTCCCTTGCCGAAAAAGAAAAGTAGATCTGCCAACCCCCTGGGGTTCCTTTTTCAGGCGACCCCGCCTCAAGAAGATAATCTGGCTGGCGCAGAAGAAGAAAGCTTTGCCGAAAAAATGCAGCGGGCTAGAGAAGAACAGCGAAGAGTGAAAGATCGCCTTTTTAAAGGTGAATTGGAAGAACAATTGGTAGAAATAGAAGTTGAGGAAAGAAAACCGCCCATCGGGGACCTTTTTAGCGGCCAGGGAATGGAAGAGATGGGTATTAATCTACAGGATATGTTAAGTAATATTATGCCGGCTAAAAAGAAAAAGCGTCGAGTTCCTGTTAAAGAAGCCAGGACGATCTTAGAGCAGGAAGAGGCACAGCGGTTAGTTGACATGGATGCAGTAACTAGTGAAGCTTTGAAAAAAGCAGAACAGTTGGGAATAATATTTCTTGACGAAATTGACAAAATTGCCGGTAAAGATTATCATGGATCTGGTCCAGATGTATCTAGAGAAGGGGTTCAGAGGGATATATTGCCAATTGTTGAAGGGTCAACAGTTGTTACAAAATACGGTTCGGTAAAGACTGATCATATTCTTTTTATTGCAGCCGGGGCTTTTCATATGACCAAACCATCAGACCTGATACCTGAGTTGCAGGGCAGGTTTCCGATCAGGGTTGAATTGAACAGCCTGACTGAAGAGAACTTTAAACAGATTCTTACTGAACCGAAAAATGCTTTAATTAAACAATACAAATCATTATTAGAAACGGAAGGGGTGAAGTTAACATTTACGACTGAGGCAATTGAAGAAATTGCCAGGACTGCCTGCCTTTTAAATCAAGAAATGGAAAATATCGGGGCCAGGCGGTTGCACACTATAATGGAAAAAGTTCTTGAAGATCTTTCATTTGATTTGCCCAACCAGATGGAATCTCAAGAAGTAAAAGTTGATCGGGAATACGTGCAAAGCAAACTGCACAAGGTGGTTAAGGATAAAGATTTAAGTAAATATATATTATAAACTTACGCAAAGAAAGGTGGTTGAAAGACGTGATTTCTTCTCCGTTATTAGAGAAAACCCGTCGGATTAATAAAATATTACAGAAAAGTGCAGGACAGCATGTCAATTTTAAAGATGTGGCTGAAGTTTTAAAAAATGTAATTCATGCCAATGTCTATATTGCTTCCAGGAAGGGAAAAATTTTAGGCTGGTCTTTAGTTGATGAGTTTGAATGTGAATTAATGGTGAATAATGTTCTAAATGATGGTAGATTTCCCGAGGATTACAACGAATTTTTATTAAAAAGTGACGAATCAAGAGTAAATTTAAGGCAAAAAACTAATGATTGTGTATTTTTAGATGAAGAGAGATGCCTTTTTGCTAACAAAATTACCACAATTATTCCCATCATTGGTGGTGGGGAACGCCTTGGTACCCTGTTACTGGCTCGTTTTAATGAACTCTTTGATGCTGAAGATTTAATCCTGTCTGAAACAGGAGCAACTGTAGTTGGAATGGAGATATTAAGAACCAAGTCTGATGAAATAGAAGAAGAAGCCCGTAATAAGGCGGTTGTCCAGCTTGCTGTGGCAACACTTTCCTATTCCGAATTGGAAGCAGTTGAGCATATTTTTGAGGAATTGGGCGGAAACGAAGGGCTCCTGGTGGCTAGTAAAATTGCCGATCAACTCGGTATAACTCGATCTGTGATTGTTAATGCCTTGCGTAAGTTTGAAAGCGCCGGGGTTATTGAATCTCGTTCACTGGGAATGAAAGGTACTTATATCAAGGTTTTAAATCCTTTCCTTCTTGATTATTTGCAAAAAAAGTCTAAGCCTTACTAAGAGAACTATATAAAGAGGTTATATGACCACTAAAGGCAGCTCTACACTAAAGAGAGCTGCCTTTTAAATTTTAAGTTTCATTGTTGTAATTAAAAAAGGATTTCAATCTTATATGGGAAATATATTCCACTAAGAATATTTCATTATTTCATTATTTATTATCATACCAAGCCAGGAGGAATTATAATGATCAAAATTTTGCAGGCAGAGGTTGATCAACCTGCCCCCGTAGTAATTAGTACTCCAGATGATTCAACTGGAAAAACACCCCTTATGGCCAGGATTCGGGAAGCGGCAAAAGGCAACAATACAATTACCTTTGTTGGCTCTGCTGCTGGCGATGGACAGGAAGCGCTTACAATTAGTTGGAAACAGTTGCATCAAGATGCCCTGTCCATGGCAGCTTCTTTACAGGTTAAAGGCGTCAAAGCAGGAGATCATATTGCTTTGCTTGGTCCAACCACTCGTAACCTGGTTACGGCAATACAAGCAGTATGGTTGTGTGGAGCAAGTGTTAGTATGCTTCCTATACCGATGCGTTTTAGTTCTATAGAACAATTTGCCAACCAAACCAGAGCTTTAATGCGGCATGGCGATATCAGGATGCTACTCTTAGATCCAAACTTGGCTGCATACCAGGAACCGCAGGAAGGGGATCCCCCGGTAGTGCTTTTAAACGAAAT
>PWMM01000311.1 GCA_003558195.1 Syntrophomonadaceae bacterium | reverse complement strand
AGCCCTTCAGGGAGGTCGAAAGGAATTGGTTCAGCACCCAAACTCCGGGCTTGCTCATTGGCTTCCGGCCTGATATCAAGGGTCTTCACCTTAGCGCCAAGCCGTTTTGCAGTAGCTATTGCCTGGAGCCCGGCAACACCTACTCCAACAACCAGGATCTGGGCAGGTTGAAGCACTCCAGCACTGGTAGGCATCATCGGGATAAAACGAGAAAGGTTATGGGCGGCAATAATAACCGACTTATAACCGGCCACTGTACTCATAGAGGTCAGCGTATCCAGGTGCTGAGCGCGTGAAATCCTGGGTATACTGTCCAGGGTGAAACTGGTAATGCCGCTGTCAGCAAGTTTTTTAACCATAGCATGGTTGGAAGGGTTTGCCGGATGCAAAAATGAAATTAAAATACTTCCTGCCGGCATTAGTTCAACTTCGTGCTTATTCAATGTCGGATTATGCTGGGGCTCTTTTACTTTTAGAATGACATCAGCCTTACTATATAGTTCCTCAGTGTTGGTTAGGATTTCTGCGCCTGCTTGAATATAGTCTTCGTCATGAAAGTAAGATTTATCTCCAGCTCCTGCCTCCACCATTACTCTTGCTCCGGCTTTAATGCATTGTTCAACCGTTTGGGGAATCGCGGCTACTCTTCTCTCACCGGCCAAAATCTCTTTAGGCACCGAAATATTAAGACCGCTGAATTTCATTAAAAACATCTCCTTTAATTATGGTTTTAATGACAATCCTAATGAAATCTAAGCAGATAACCATGATAAAAACAGCAAAATTTATAAAACAAGCTTATTGCCCTTTCCATTTTTAATGATCATAACAGGCTGGGCGCTGACAAAATCCTTAGGTAAAGGATTTACAAAACAATAAAAAAAGACTTTTAACATCATATCAAAGCAATGATTATCCAGTCTTTATAATCAAAGAAAATATAAAAGCAATAAGCTTTTTTATTGTTTTTTTCCCCCGCTTAATGCAGGACCCAGCCAGAGGCCCGCCCCCCTTATGGCTACTGATATTTTTGGGTATTAAATACTATCTAAACCCTAGTATATCAATATTCAGTTAAAAATGTCAATGACATTAAACATCTATTTTTTCTAATTTAAAAAAAATAATAGCTTTTCGCAAAAATAATTTCAATTTTTATACAAGAAAGAAGGGTTTTTATTTAATTAAGCGAATCTCTTATGTATAATAAAGATAGAATAATATAAAATTTGCGACTAAATATTTGTGGGTACCAATGGTATAAAAAAATGGATGAATTTCGGGTAATTATTTTAGAATTCAACATGTAATCAGCGGCCTTATAAAAATAGCTGATTTTGATAAAATGAACAATGGAGGTGAACAACTTTAACAAAAAGGTTGTATGGTGTGTTTTCCAGGTCTTTATTAAATAACTGAAAGGAGATGTTTTGTAGTGACGGAAGCGCTTTTAGCTTTCAACAGTTGGCTTAACTCTGTGGTGTGGGGACCTCCTTTTATGGTCCTCCTTGTTGGAACTGGTCTCTATCTTACTATTCGTTTGGGGTTTTTCCAATTTACGCATCTCGGACATGCCTGGAAGCAAACTTTTGGTCGTTTTTTTTCCAAAGCTGAGGAAGAAGAAGGAGGAGCAATTACATCATTCCAGGCCGTAGCATCAGCAATGGCTGCAACAATAGGCGTTGGTAACATTGCCGGCGTTAGCACTGCCATAGCTTTAGGTGGGCCTGGAGCCGTCTTTTGGATGTGGTTAACAGCCCTGGTAGGAATGGCCACCAAGTATGGTGAAGCCAGCCTCGGTGTAAAGTACCGCCATGTTGATCCGGAAACCGGAGAAATCTCCGGGGGTGTGATGTATTATATTGAAAAAGGACTAGGACCCAAGTGGAAACCGCTGGCTATTATTTACGGACTCCTGGCTGGACTCGCTGCTTTCGGAATCGGCTGCATGGTGCAAGCAAATACCTTTGCCCATGCTTTTGAAACCGGATTTGGAGTTCCTTCCTGGGCATCAGGAATAATAGTTGTTATTGCTACTGGCCTGGTCACCCTGGGTGGTATTAAAAGAATCGCTATGACCGCCGAGAGGATTGTTCCTTTCATGGCCATAGTCTATATTATCGGCTCCCTGATCATTATCTTCATGAATATTTCCAACCTTGGCTGGGCTTTCGGGCAAATTTTCTATTATGCCTTTAACCCAATAGCCGCAACCGGTGGATTTGCCGGAGCTGGTGTAGCCGCTGCTGTTCGTTTCGGTATTGCCCGGGGTATTTTCTCCAACGAAGCCGGGCTCGGTGCCGCTTCCATAGTGCATGCCCAGGCTAAAAATACTCCTGTTCGCCAGGGAATGTGGGGCATGTGGGAAACCTTCATCGACACCATTGTTATCTGTACGATGACCTCCCTGGTAATCATCCTGACCGGAGTTATTACTACCGGAACAACAGGAGCTGAACTGGCTTCTACAGCCTTTAACAAAGGACTGCCGGGACCCGGCGGTGTAGTTGTATTAATAGGTTTAATATTATTCTCCTATACAACGATGCTGACCTGGAACTTCTACGGTGAAAAGAGTTGGGAATATATTTTCGGTAAAGGTGTTGTTTTGCCATACCGCCTATTATTCCTGGGCTTTCTTTTTGTCGGGGCAATCGGGGGGCTGGTATTAATCTGGGATATCGCTGACACATTAAACGGTTTGATGGCTGCTCCTAACCTGATCGCCCTTTTAGTCCTGGCCAATGTCCTGGCTAAAGACAAAAAAGGCTATGTAGAAGAGTTAAAAAATAAATTAAGTGCAAAAATTAAGTAGTAAATATCCTTTTTTTAGTGATAATGTGTACACAAGTCAGTAAAGAATGATTTAGCTTCTTAACAACGGCCTGTCTTCATAAAGAAGACAGGCCGGGATTTATTTACTTTTCTTTTACCTGGTTCTTTAAATATTAATGATGACAATTCTTGTATGCCTCAAAGACAACACTACAGGTGGTGTTATGATTGGATGATCTTCTACGTGCAACCCGGGCAGTAATCAATCTAAATAATTTAAAACATAATATCCGCGCTTTTCGGAACTATGTTTCAGATAAAACAGCTATAATGGCTGTAGTAAAAGCTGATGGTTACGGACATGGCGCATCAGTAATAGCCCCAATAGCATTAAAGCACGGGGCTTCATGGCTTGGTGTCGCCTTCGTGGAAGAAGGTGTACTTTTAAGGGAAAAAGGGCTTACAGCACCTATCCTGGTTTTAAATCCCGCTTTTAACAATCAAGCCGAATTGTACTTCAGTCATAATTTGACCCCAACTATATTTACAATGGAAACAGCAAAATTCTTTTCAGCTCTTGCTGAAAAGAATAACTACCGCTTAAAGTTCCACCTGAAAGTAGACACCGGAATGGGAAGAGTAGGTGTTTTCCCCTATGATAAAGCAGAAGCATTCCTAGACCAGGTTATGAAACTACCAAACCTTACCTGCAGCGGGCTTTATACCCACTTTGCCACTGCAGATGAAACCGATAAAGAATACGCTAAAAAACAATTGACCAGGTTTTTATATTTAACCAATAAACTAAAAACAAAAGGGATATGCCCGCCCCTGATCCATGCTGCAAACAGCGCTGCTACCATGGAATTACCAGAAACCTGGCTGGATATGATACGCTTGGGAATCAGTATGTACGGCCACTACCCATCACAAGAAGTTGACAAAGGAAATGTTTGCTTAAAACCTTTAATGACCTTAAAAAGCAAGGTCTCATTTAAAAAGATAGTCCCCGCAGGCTCCTGTATTAGCTATGGTTGCACATTTATCACTAAAAAAGAGACCCCGGTAGCTACCGTTCCCCTGGGTTACGGAGACGGTTACAGCAGGCTACTATCAAATAAAGCTCATGTTTTGATTAGAGGCAAACGCCATCCGGTAATCGGCCGGATCTGTATGGACCAGTTTATGGTGGATATAAGTGCTGAACCAGAGATTATAGAAGGTGATGAAGTTGTATTGTTCGGCGAACAAAAGGAAGCATTTATTGGTGTTGAAGAACTAGCTGATCTTATAGGAACAATTAATTATGAAGTGCTTTGCGCAGTTGGCAAAAGAGTACCCAGGGTTTATAAATAATAAGGACGTGACAGTTTTAAGCAGGTTATAAATAGGTGATAGGGGTGTGGAATTAGAAATAGAATTCTTACGGCGACAATAAATACCAGTTGATATTGAGTGAATATTATCGTAATATAGATATTGAAGAGTGGAGAACAAACTAAGCACTTATAAACAACTATTCTGTATAAGCATCAGCCAATTCTATGAGAAGGGGGAGCTGCTAGATGCCTGTTTATGAGTATATTTGCCATGAATGCAAAAAATTGACTGAAGTAAAAACCAGCTATGAAGAAAAAGAAAAAGGCTTAGATGTTAAATGTGAGCAGTGCGGTAGCAATAATGTGAAACAATACTTTGGTAACATGATAGTTACAGCTAATTTCCCGTTACACTAAGTTTAGTACCGCAACAATATCTTTAGAAGGACCAGGTAAAATGGTCCTTCTCTTGTGAAAATGGCCATTAAAAACCTTTAAATTTAACAAGATATTGGCTGCATAAATTAAAACACCTTGAAACTGTAAGGAATACTTTTACTGCAGGTAATCAAGAACCAGGCTTGTAAAAACAGCCGGACCAATCCATAAAACATCCTCGTCCAAATCAAACCGGGAATTATGATGTGGATATATAATATCTTTCTTCTCATTTCCAGTACCAAGAATAAAAAATACCCCGGGCACCTTCTCCAGGTAAAAAGACATATCTTCGGT
>PWMM01000048.1 GCA_003558195.1 Syntrophomonadaceae bacterium | reverse complement strand
TATAGGACTCAACATATTCACCGGCCAGGGCTTTTCCATCCAGACCGTGTTCAGGCGCATAAAGCGCTTTCAGATCAATATCTTCGGCCGCATAAAAAAGCTCCTTTGTACTCTCACCCCGGCTGTTGACACCGCTCTGGTTCGTTATCAGGCCCACTTTCTTATTTCTCACCAGGTGCCGCTCTTCAGATAAAAGCATTTCGCTGCCAAGGCGGAACTCTTCTTCTTCCACTTTTTCTTCTTCTATTTCCTCTTCCACTGCCTCATCTTCCGGTAAGTCTTCATCTGTAAGATCCACCGGATCATCGGGAGCAATCCCCACCCTGACAGCGAGGAAGGCCAAAAGCATAATTATAACCACCAGGACAAATAGTATTCTGCGCATGGTTACACCTCAGATCTCTACAAAACAACCTGATCCAAATCAGGATCAATATTACTTTCTCTTCCGGTATATAATATTTCCCGGGTAATATCAACTATAACCTAACAAAAATCAAGGAGCACTTTTAAAGAAGTGCTTTTTCGGCACAGTTCAAAAGCATCAAAAGCCTGATCGTACTTATAGATACCTGATATCAGTGGTTTAACCTCGATCACCTTTTTCTCTAAAGCCCTCAATGCAGGAGCAAAAGGCCCGCACCTGGAACCAACAACCGTTAATTCATCAAGAACAAGCGGGGTTAAGCTCAGATCAGTTTTACCTAAAACAGTGCTTTTCAAAACCACTGTCCCCCGCGACCTGACCAGTCTCCGGGCCAGCTCAAAGCCATCCAGGCTGCCGGTAGCTTCAACTACAAGGTCAAAGCTTTGTTCATTAATCTCTTTCTGCCTTAACAAATCTTCCAGCAATATTGTCCTGACCTTCTGCCCTTTAGCTAGATCCAGCTTCTCCGGGTATTTACCCGCCAGAACAACATCAGCCTGGGTCAGGTTTAATATAGAGGCAGAGAGGATGCCAAGGGTGCCGTCACCCAGCACCAAAACCCGGTCAGAAGGCCTGATGTGGAGCTGCTCGGTTATTTCAAATGCCGCCGCCAGGGGTTCAGCAAATACCGCTTCTTCATCACTCACCGGATCAGGCACAGGGTGCAGGTTTTCCAGGGGCAGGGCCACATACTCGGTCATGCACCCGTCCCTGCCATTAATACCAATGGTAGTACGCTTTAAACAGTGGCTCTTTAGCCCCCTCAAGCAGTTACTGCAAGACCCGCAACGGCAGTTTATCTCACCCACTACCCTGGCTCCTACCTCCAGCTGAGTATTATCTTCATCTATATATTCATTTAAACCTTCCTTTTTAATTTCTTCAATTACACCGCAAAACTCATGCCCCATAACTCCTTCAAAGCCCTTATAACCTTCCAAAATCTCCAGGTCGGTCCCGCAAATACCTGCCAAGGCCACCCGTAGCAGGGCTTCACCTTCTTTGGGTTTAGGCCTTGGGTAATCATCTACCAGCTGCAAACCATTTTTGTTAAACACAACTGCCTTCATGTCACGCTTATGGCTCCTTTAAGACAATACTTGTATAAACAATTCTATCCTTTCAAAGGAAAAGAGTAAATGCCCGGGGCAATAATATACAGAGAAAGATTATTTGAATAACATAGCGAAAAAATAAGCAGCAAATTCGCTGAACATAAAACCCCCGGGATGGTTTAATAATCCCGGGGGCTAATGAAACTATATCAATTGTTACCTTAAACTCGCAGGCTGATAATACTGTTTTAGTATCTACAGCATTTTTACCTGCTTCATTAAATCACCACCTTAAAATTAAAAACCGGCCTTGTGGCCGGTTACGCTACTTACTCCTCCGGGTTTAAGCGTCCATCGTATAACCCGGGATCATCGTATCCATTATTACTTGCTCGAATTATTGATTATCTTAAAATCTACACTAATTCTTAAACTCTAACATCTCTTTTGAAATTATACCTTTCCTCTGTTACAAACCAGTTATATTTTCTATATTATGTCTACAAAATCAATGGGAGTTGTAAAAATATTATGCCCTTGAATTAAAATCCAGATTTGCGCGGGGCATCAGGAACCAGGTTAAACGGAATAAAAGTGTTGAGGTACCATAAAAACTGCAGGGTATAAATATAAAAGGCTGAAACAGCTTGACCTTCATAGTCGGTGAAAACATGCTCCAGGGCTTTATAATAAGTTGCCCGGGCCTGGTATTTACGCCACCGTTTTAATATCCACAATAAATCTTCATCGAGATTATAGGCTTTTTGAAACCCTCCCTTTTGCTGCCTGGGCATAAGCTGACCGGTAAGCAAATTTAAATCCTGCCACCTGAGTTCTAAAATTTCTTTCGTACTTAAGTTTAGCTCAAACTTGGTCAGAAGCATGATCAGGTTCCTGATCCTGTTGAAATGTTTTTTTGAGGGTCGCCCGGAATATTCACCGGAACCATTTGTAGAACCAAAACCGGAAAACCTCATTTTTTACACCCCGGAACAATTGATGGGCAAGAAAAAGCACTGTTTCCCGTACTGTGTTTACACAATCCCCAGGCTACTTTTGTTCTGCCCGGGATATGATTTCATCCTGGACTTCCCTGCTTAAGGTGACAAAGTAGTCACTGTAACCGGCTACCCGCACCAGCAGGGAGCGGTATTTTTCCGGGTTTTCCTGGGCTTCGATGAGTGTTTCGCGGTTAATGACATTGAACTGGAGGTGATGTCCGCCCAGGTCGAAGTAGGACCTGATCAGGGCGGTAAATTTTTGCAGGTTTTCCCGGCCCTTTAAAGCCAGGGGATTGAACTTCATGTTCACCAGGGTTCCGGCACAGGAAGCATGATCAATCCTGCCAAGAGAATTGATCACCGCAGTCGGCCCCTGCCGATCCATACCCTGGACAGGGGAGATTCCCTCTGAAAGCGGAGCTCCACTGTTACGTCCATCAGGTGAAGCGGCAGTTAAATCTCCAAAATAGATATGAGTCGTGGTGGGGATCATATTGGCTGCATAGCTGGTCCCTTCCTGGTTTTTCAACCTGGAAAGATGATCGCGAAAAGTGCGAACAAGCCGGGCCGCGAGCTGGTCTGTTTCTTCAATATCATTTCCATAGCGGGGGATCTTGTTTAACAGCATGGCTTTCAGCTCTTCATGCCCCCGGTAATCGGCCTTTAAAGCTTCCAGCAGTTGATCCAGGCTGATAATTTTATCTTTAAAAACCAGGTTAGCCAGGGCTGATAAAGAATCAGTTACCGTGCCGGTACCAACCCCGCAGATCATAGGCAGGTTGTAGCGGGCCCCGCCCCGGTGAAAATCTTTTCCCTTCCTGATGCAATCATCTGTAACCAGGGAAGTAAATACAACAGGGCAGTGTTCGGCAAAGGCTGCCCGGGCAATTTGGTCGTAAGTATGTTTCAGGTTAACAGCAGTCCCGATCTGCTCTTCTAAGGCCTGCCAGATATCTTCCATGCTCTCAAAGCTTTTCTTTCCATCCGGTCCGTATTTTTCCCCCGTGGTCATGCTCCGGCCGCTGTTCAAAGCCAGCTCCAGGCACTTGGCCAGGTTAACGTATCCAGAAGAAGCCATGTGATCACAGCCCTGGGCTGCAGGCTCTACACAGCCGTTGATACCGCCCGTTCTGGCATCAACCAGGGATTTTCCTTTATCAAGCAAGCTGATTACTTTTTCATCATCATTGAAAAGAGCAGGCATTCCCGTTCCCAGGGCAATCACTTCCGCTGCCCGGTGCAGGAAATCACGTTTGCTCTGCCTGCTAATCAGAACCGATAGCTGGGGTTGGGGCAGCTTTAGTTCGGCCAGGGCATCAAGGCACATGTATGACAGTTCATTGGTGCCCTCTTTTCCCTCAGCCGTCATTCCCCCGATGTTTAAGTTCTGAAAATCAACATAGGTATTACTGCCTTTAGCCGTGCCGCCTTCTTTCACGACCGTGAGCTCATTAAACTTGATCCACAGGCAATAAAGTAGCTCCCGGGCCCAGTCCCGGTCTATCTTTCCTTCTGCCAGATCCTGCTTTAGATAGGGGTAGAGGTACTGGCAAAACCGGCCCGGGGAAATGGCGTACGAATTGCTCTCCAGGTTTAGCACCAGGTGGATAAACCAGAACGACTGCAGCGCTTCATGAAAGCTCCCGGCCGGGTATTCAGGCACCCTGCGACACACCCTGGAAATCTCTAGAAGTTCTTCTTTCCTTAGAGGATCCTCACAGGATAGAGCTTCCTTTTCGGCCAGTTCACCGTGGCGCCGGGCGTAAAATATAGCTGCATCCGCTGACTTCAGCAAGGCCTCGTAAAAAGCTTTTTTATCAAGATAATTCCAGCTGTCACGCTCAAGCCCGGACAGGGCGCTCTTCACTTCCTCTTTAATCCCGAGCAGGCCGCAGCGCAGCACTTTTTCATAATTAACGGTGATATGGCCGATACTCCTGTTCAGGTAATAGTGAAATAGCAGTCCCTCTTCATCCATGGCTTTTACACATTCTTCTGGAACTGCTTCTATGATCCGGTCATAAACGGTCTTTCCCTTCCAGTAGGGTAAAACATCATTTTTAAGTGCCGCCTTAGTATCACCGGATACATAAAAAGGGGTTTCATCCCTTTCATGAAGAGTATCCAGTTCCTCTTCGATCCAGCGGGTATTGAATTCCGGGTAGAGGGGTGAGCCTTTTGGAGTGGGCGCCTTGGAGCCGGTGATCAACTCACCTTCCCGGATCAAGATGCTCCCCTTTCGAAGGACCCTGTCTAAGGCTTCTGCCCTGCGCAGGGCAGGATGCTCACCTTCGGTATCACGGTAAGCTTCTGTTACCAGCAAAGCTCTTTCTGAGTATACCTGCGGCTCGCTATCCATGTATAGTTGTTTTAAGCGTTTAAGCCGATCTGATAACATGAACCAACCCTCCTTTTAACCGCACCTTTTACCAGGCGGTCAGGCCCCCGTCTACCGGCAAAGTCTGGCCGGTAATTAATGATGAGGCTTCTGAAGCAAAGAGCAAAATCGCTCCAAATAGATCCCGGGGCTTGCAGACCTGCTTCATGGGAATAGTACTAATGACTTCCCGGTATTTTTCAGGATCACTTAAGATTTCCCGGGTCATCTCTGTTTCGATGTAGGTAGGAGCTATGGCATTTACCTGGATGTTATATGGAGCCCATTCCACGGCCAGGGCTTTAGTAAGCATGACAATGCCACCCTTGCTGGCACAATAGGCAGAGCGCTCCGGAAAACCGACCAGGCCCTTTTCAGAGGAAATGCTGACAATTTTGCCGGATCTCTTTTCAATCATTTTTTTCCCCGCAGCCTGTGAGCATAAAAAAGTTCCTTTTAAATTAACGGCAATAGTGTCATCCCACTCTTCTTCTGACATTTGGGCTGCAGGAACCCGGTAAATAACTCCGGCATTATTAATCAGCACATCAATCTGGCCAAACTCATCACAGGCTTTTTCCATCAAAGCTTCCACCTGTTCTTTATTGGTTACGTCGACCGAAAAAGGCAGGACCCTGCCCCCTTCACTTTTAATTTCTTCTGCCACTACCTTTAGCTTTTCTGAGTCCCTGCTGGCTAAAACTAAATTGGCACCCGCTTTTGAAAAAACAAGCGCAATTTCCCTGCCCAGGCCCCTGCTGCTACCGGTGACAACGACGGTTTTGTCTTTAAAGTTATAAGTTTCTTCAATATAGCCCATCCTTAATCCTCCAATTTTATTTTTGATTTAGCTTTTATTTTATTCTTTTATTACTGACCTTACCCCGATATATTAGACAGGGTAAATAGCAAGATATTAGTTTAATACATAAAATTTGAAAGCCATGCTGTTCTTTGAAAACATAACTAAAATTAAGATGGGATTTAGGCAACCTATATAAGCATTGATTCGCCCAAAAGGATAAAAATACCTTTATAGAAAAAACCACAATGATGGATCTAATTTTATCAATTAGAACAGTTCCTGCGATATATTATTAACAACACACCGATTATTAATAAAACTGGCACTAAAGCTCCGTAAGGGACAAGTGCAGATGTAGCCAGGCTTATAGTTCCCAGGATGAAAAAAACCAGGCTCGATCCAATTTTTAGTTTCTCCAAAGAAATGATAGTACGCAGGCGAACACCCAGGTAAATTCCGAGAGCATCAGCTAGTAACATTCCTGCCAGCACCCCGATCAGAGTTAAAAAAGGCTCTTTATAGGTAGCAGCGTAAACAGCAGAAGCAATCTGGGTTTTATCTCCCATTTCAGCCAGCATGAACAATGAGACCAGGGTCACAAAAGAACCCAGGTTTTCCTTAACCATAACCGGTTCAGTTCCGTTCCTTCTTTCCAACAAGGTCCAGGCTCCAAAACCGAGAAATACTAAGCCAGAAATAATCCTGACAATATCCATGTTCAATAGCTCACCAAAAATGGCTCCGATATAAACGGCTATGCCATTATTAACCAGGGTGGCGATAAAAACGGCTCCAAGGATGGTTCTAGCCCGGTAAGAGCTGGCCAGGCAAAAAGCCATCAACTGGGATTTATCTCCCATTTCAGCTAAAAAAATCATTATAAAAGCTCCGAATAAAACAGCCACCTCTATAAATCACTCCTTTAACTCAAACTTCATAAAAATTTTTATGTTAAGCTGTAAAAGCCTGTACGAAAAAGCGAGACTTTAACACGGGCTGAATCCGCGTTAAAAGTCTCGCCTGTTGACTGCAAAGAATCCAATCAACGGTGGAACCAGGCTTCTAGCAAAGCCAGTGTGTTGATTCCACCTGCACCCGGAGGGTGTGGCTACTCCCCTTTAACCTGTAACTATATTATCCTTACAAATTCAATCGCTTAATCTAATCGTAAATATATAGCATAAGCAAGTAATTTGTCAAATTTTAAAGCTAAGAAATCCTTATAAATTCTCTTCAAAGCTTACAAAACATAAACTTTGCCTAAGCTAAATTATACCCATTATTTGTTAATTCTAAAATCTTTGCGTTAACATAAATATTGCACTAAGCGATCCCGGGAAAGTACAAATAAATTATGCTTTTAAGGAGTCATTTAGAAATCCAAACTTTTATAACACTGCATGCCCGGGTTAGAGAAAAGGATTATTTTTAAAAACATCAATAATGATCAATCTTCTCCAAAATATTATGTGCTAAAATGATAGCAATAAAAATAAAAGGAGTATGCCTGGCTAACCTGGGCACTATAATTAAAAGAATGAAAACCCTGGTTGATTTAAGAAATGAACAAAATGATGATTTTTATGAAAAGGTCGAGAACCTTTTCGATAAACCGCTCGAGGTTATCAGGTTAGGCGACCAGGCTATAAGAGCATGCACCGGATGCTGGAACTGCTGGTTAAAGACCCCTGGCAGATGTGTATTTAAGGACCAAATGACTGAGTTCTACCCCAAGTATGTCAACAGTGATGCGGTAATTCTACTGATGAACACAGCACAGGGGTTTATTAACCACCGGGCTAAAGCTTTTTTCGACTGAACAATTCCCCATTACCACACCTATATAGAACTTGTTGATGGAGAATGCCAACATGCTGCCAGGTATGAGCGCTATCCCGACCTGGTATTTTACTTTGATACAGAAAACATTACTGAACAGGAGGAGCAGGTTATAGAAGACTACCTGTTCCGCACCGCTTACCATTTTAGATCTAAAGCTTACCGTATTTTGAAAGAGGACAATCTTATTTTACGACCCCTGGAGGCAAGAAAACCAAAAAACAGGGTTTTAGAATTCGCTTCAGTTGAGCCAATTGAAAAACTGGTGATTTACAATGGCTCTCCCAGGAAAAAGGGCAGTAATTCCTCCATTATTCTTGAGAAAGTAATTGAAAGCTTGGGAAACAGGGTTGAGATCCGGGATTTGAAGAAAACAGATCAATGGAATGGGTGGGCAGATAGTTTTATACATGAAAAGCATGTTATGTTTTTCATGCCCCTTTATGTCCATGCGATGCCTTCTCATGTTATGGAATTCATTGAAAAGCTTCAACCATCTAAAGGCAGTATTAGTTTTTTTGTTCAATCTGGTTTTCCTGAAAGCAGCCAATCTCATTATCTTGAAGCGTATTTTGAACAGCTTGCCCCAAGACTGGGAAGAGCGTACTTGGGGACAGCTATTAAAGGCGGGATGGAGGGTTTGCAGATGAGACCGGCTGCAGGCCAGGATAAAATGATCGAACCAATTGTAGAAACTTTTTCAAATTTAGTAAACGAAGGAAAATTTAACCCAGCAGATATTCATAAATTAGCCAGTCCGGTTCGCCTGGGTAAAGGCACTCAATTGGTATTTCAGCTTTTTAATAAAAAAATTAACGCTTTAATCTGGGATCAAAAGCTAAAAACCAATCATGCCTATGAAAAAAGTTACGATCGCCCTTACTCAAAAGAATAATGCTTTGGTTAAAGTTTTCATAGTAAACCCTTTATACAATTAACAGGGGACCAAAACCTTATTATTCATCTAAGGTAAAGGGCGCTAAATTATAATCCGCTAAACCATCGCCACCATGTTACCGGGCCAGTTCTTTTATAGCCCTGGTTAAAACTCTGACCCCTTTGTCAACATCGTCCCAGTCAGTCCACTCCCAGGGCGAATGGCTAATCCCGTTTACACTGGGGACAAAGATCATGGCCGTTTTAACTTTACCGGCCAGGTTTTGGGCATCATGGGCAGCACCGCTGCTCATTTTTATGGCTGCCAGGTCCAGCTCCCGGGCTGCCTTTGCGACGGTTTCGATCACTTCTTTCGAACACAGGGAAGGCGGCTTGTTAATTAAAAGCTCACACTTTGTTTTAATACCAGGCGTACGACCAAAGCCTTCTACCCGCTCATTAACTGCTTCCTTGAAGGTTTCAATATTGTCCAACCTGGTATCCCTGATGTCAATGCCCAGCTCAACCCGGCCTGGTATGATGTTTGTGGCTGAAGGATGGGCTTCGATCTTTCCTACTGTAGCCACAAACGAACCTGCTGTTTTTTCTGCCATTTCCTGGGCCTTTTCATGTACAAAGGTTACTAAATCTGCCGCCCTCACCAGCGCATCTTTCCTCATTTTCATTGGTGTGGTTCCGGCATGGTTCTCCTCGCCTTCAATCACCACCCGTAACCAGGACAATCCGGTAATATTTTCAACAATCCCAATTGAGAACCCTTCAGTATCAAGCACCGGCCCTTGCTCAGGATGCAATTCCAGGAAATATTCTATATCTGCTAAATCCAGGTTAAAATTACCCCGGTAACCGCTCAAGGCATTTTTTAACAGCTCCCCTTCGTTATTGACCAAATTTAGCCCCTGCTCTAAACTGATGTTTCCTGAGAGAACCTCACTGCCAACCAAGCCTCTTTCAAAAGCTGACCCTTCTTCTCCAACAAAGACCGCTATTTCAATAGGACGGCTGTGCTCGAACCCTTCCTCTTTTATAGTCCGCACTGCTTCCAGGGCCCCGATCACCCCAAGTGGCCCGTCAAATTGTCCCCCGTTTTTTACCGAGTCCAGGTGAGAACCCGACATTACAGCTTTCTTAAAAGGATCTGCCCCTTCTTTACGCCCAAATATATTGCCAATGCTATCATAACGGACTTTTAGTTCCGCTTCTTTCATCTTTTGCACCAGGTAATCTTTAGAAGCTTTACTGAGTTCACTACCCTCCAGACGCCACAGACCATTGTCCACGGATAGTTCCTCATAACTCTCAACCATGGATCCATTATGACGACCCAGGCTGCCCATTTTTACAAGATCTCGCTTTAATCTTTCTAGAGCCACCTTTATTCACCCCGCCTGCATAAATATAAAGTCCACATTTTTACTTTATTAAGTATATTCCCTTTTACTTGGTTTTCCCCTGCCCGGCTTTGATCAGAACCGCTTTAATCATATTTTAAGTAAGATACTAGATGACATATGTAACCTTGAAGCGGGAACAGCTAAATTAATGGAAAGTTATGATACTATTTTATATTTCTCTTAATACTGGTATAATTAATATATATCCATCACCTGGGTAAGGTTAAATATGGCATGTTGTTATAAGCATAAAAATAAATCCTTTAATAAAGCCTTCTAAAGAAGCGGTGATGAAGTAGTGCTAAAAGATGATCAAGATCGGCACATTGATGCCGAAAATGAAAAAGAATCTCCTGTTCAAGGTCAAGACAACCCGGATGCGTCCCCGGAAGGGCTAGAAGAACAGCATCCTAACTGGCAGGATGAACTGGATGGAGTTCTTGAGGAACCCAAGCCCAAAAAAAAGATGAGCCGATTTGTAAAAGCCCTCCTGATAATTACCGGCCTTTTGATCCTGGGCCTGATCGGGGCGGTAGGGTATTCATATACCATTTATACTACTGAAATTAAAGAGCCGCAGCGCATTTTATTAGATGAAGTCTCTTTTGAGCAGGACTACGAAGTAAGCGAAGCCTTCCCTGAGCATATCGTTAACATTGCCCTGCTCGGTTTTGACCGGGGATGGGACCGGGAATGGCGACACGGCGAATACCTCTTTCGCCCGGATACACTGATCGTTTTCTCAATTAACTTTGAAACTGAAAATGTTTCAGTAGTGCGTATCCCCCGTGATGCTTATGTGCCTATATATGGCATGGGTGGAATGCACGATAAAATAAACCATTCTTTTTTTTACGGTTATTATTACGGCGACAGTGACGACCGTGATGCTGATGGAATAAAGTTCACTTTAAACACAGTTCAAAAAACCCTGGGCGACGTACCATTGCATTATTACATCTCAATCGACATGTATTCAGTAATTGCCCTGGTTGATGCCATGGGCGGTATATACTTTGAGGTGGAAGAAACTCTTTATGACCAGCACTGGAATGTTGGTGAGGTGCTGGTACCAGAAGGTCCGCAAATAATGGATGGCAAAACCTATCTCAGGTACCTGCAGTACCGCGATGCAGAAACCGGCCAGGATGAAGGCCGCATGGAAAGGCAAATGGATTTGATGAAGGAAACTTTTTATTACCTGAAAGAAGAAGGAAAAATAACCGACATCCCGGCGACTTACCGGATCTATAAAGATTACGTGGAAACAGATCTTAGCTACACTCAAATTGCGTCCATGGCCTATTTCGCCAGGGACCTCGATTTAAGCGATGAAAACCTAAATGTCTATACTTTAACTGGTGGAGGACAGTCCAAGGACGGGGTTTACTATCAAGTTCTCAACCAGGACAAAAGAGTAGAAATCATTAAAGAAGTGTTCGGTATGGAAGTTGAGCCCTGGGCACCAATTGTTTTAAAAGATAGCCCAGAATATATTGAAGAACAGGAACTTAAGAAACGGGAAGAAGAAAGGGAAAGTTTAAGAGATAGAATCAGGCAAGAAAAAGATGAAGACGAAGAAGAAAAAGAAGAAGAAGAAAAGGAAGAGACCTCAGAAGATGATAATACTGAAACAAATGATTAGAGGAAGTATTAAGAAAAGCCCTCAAGCAGCCAAGCTGAAAGTTTGCCATAATAATTAAAAATATTTTAAATGCTTAATCATAGAAACGATGATACCCTTGCTCTTAAATTATAGTTTTTTTCCAGGTAACCTGTTCATTAAAGAGAAAACTGATTTCTTTAAATTAAGGTTTGGTGCTCTTACAACACTTTTAAAGGAAAAAGGCAATAACAATTACTTTTATTATACTCACAGCTTATTCGCTTGAACATACTCAAGTAAAGCTTTAAAGGCTTTAAGGTTGCCTAAAAAGTTGATATGAGGATAAGCGGCAAGGGTGTTTTTATACTGGTACCCGCAAAACCAGGTTTTTGAACCCTTAGCCTTACTGATCTTAAACACCTCTTTTCCAGTAGAAGGGCATGTTGATTTATGAAATTCATGAGCAGTTATTTTATCATCTCTTTTACCCAAGAGGCAATCTTCAAGCAGGGTAATATTAATATATCCGAAGCGCTGTAGTTTACCGGTTAATGTACTTTCACCCGGAAAAACCCCGCACATTCTACAACCATCTATATCCTGGTTTAAATAAAGCATTCCTCCGCATTCAGCGTAAATGCAACCGCCCTGGTCTGCAAATGCTTTAACCTGCTCACACATCCCTTTATTTAAAGCCAGCTCTTCTCTAAATACTTCAGGATAGCCACCGCCAAGGTAAAGCAGATCACAAGCTGGAAGCTCACGGTCATGTAAGGGTGAAAAGTATTGCACATAACAGCTATCCTCAAATAGCTTCAGGTTTTCCCGGTAATAAAAGGAAAAAGCTTTATCCCGGGCAACAGCAACTTTTAAGCCGGTATGCGGCAGGCAGGGAAAAGGGCTGCCTGTAACTTCACTCATCAAATTTAAAAGCTCACCCAGGTTAATAGTTTTACCTGCAAAACCAGCTATGTAATTGATCCGATCATCAAGATTTTCTATCTCCATGCTTTGCACCAGCCCCAGGTGCCTGCTTTTTAATTCTGCTTTTTCTAAAGGAGGTAGATAACCGAGCACAACCAGCCCGGTGTAAGCTTCAATTTGCTCTCTTAAAAGGCGGTAATAATCTTCATTAACCCGGTTTAAAATAACCGCCCGGATTTTCGATGCTTCAAAATCGGCCATACCCTTAATTTTAGGTATAGCCGTAAACATTTCGCCCTTTGGGGTATAGATTAACACAGTATTGATCCCCAAGATATTGGATATGTCATAGCTGGAAGCTTCAAAGGTGTTAGAAAGGCCATCAAAATAACCCATGGCGCTCTCCACGAGACAGCAATCACCGCTGGCCAGGGAAAAAGCCTGTTTAACTCCCTCCCTACCCTGCAGGTGTAAATCGAGATTGCCGGCTTCATTTCCTGAAGCCATCTTTAAAAAAGCTGTATCAATATAATCCGGCCCGGTTTTTAAGCAGGACACGTCGTAACCGCTGTTCTTCAGGGCCCTGATCAAGCCCATGGTTAAAGTTGTCTTACCGCTACCACTGGCAGGCGCAGCAAGCATTAACGTTTTCATTTTTTGTTTAATCACCTGTGAAAAACTGTTCTACCTGCTCAGATGGCTCCTTAACTCAGCAAGGCTTTGAACACTTCTTCAATCAAACCGGTTATACCTTTAAATAGACTTTTGAAATTTTCATTAACATTATAACCCATTAGCGCTGCTAATTAGTTTATGGGTAAAGCCTATCTGCTGTACAATAATAACTAGCAAGGCTGGTTATTTATTTCTCCCGGTAAGCGGCTTTGCAGACATAACTTCTATATGGTTTTTATTATTAATTATTACCCTGTTGTAGCGGATAACCTTGTTTTATTAATATTCTTCAGAAAGCAACGCCAGAAGCTTGCGCCTTGATAATCCACTATAATCGATGACCTCTCTCAAAGTAGCATCGGGTGAAAAAGAATCCGGTAAATCCCAAATATTATAAATTATCTCTTCTGCAAGCCCCGTTTGTTCTGATATCTCAGCCAGTGTTGTCATGGCAGTAATATCCTGAAGCTCCTCGTCCAGGTCTTCAATTGCCAACTGCTCTCGGCCATTTTGGTCTGATTGAAAAGCCTGGCCCTCAGAAACTATTTCGCCATTATCAGAATAATATTGTTCACCCTGTTGCTCCCGGTCAATTTCTTCCATATAACCAGGTCTTCCCATACTTTGGGCAAACAAAGTGCGTCCTCTTTCCCAGTAACCCATCTGGATGGTAGAAATGATAGTAATTCCCATGATTAGTATGGCAATAAAACCGGCCTGGTAAGATTTTAGAGGCCTTAAGTTAAAAGAAAGAGAGCCATCTTCCTGGCATTGATCAATACATTTATAGCATCTGATACAATTACTGTCATTGATTTTCTCCATACTGGCAATCTTAATATTAACCGGGCATACCTTTTCACACGCTTTGCACCCACTGCATACAGACCTCCTGCGCGGTTTAATAAAGCTCAAACGGTTAAAGATAGAAATAGCGGCACCAAGAGGACAAAGATAACGGCAAAAAAACCGTTCAATGGATAATGACAGCCCCAGCACCGAGACCAGGATGATCCCTCCCATTAAAATATCTTCAATGAGTTCATCAGGCTCAAATATGGTCATAAAAGCAGACCAGGGGCACCAGCCTTTATAAAACAGTACTCCCATGGACCACACGAAATATAAAATAACAGCCAGTAAAACATATTTTACAAGCCTTAATAAAATATCAGGCAAGCCATCTATTTCGTATTTTTTTACTCCCAGCTTTTTACCCAGTTTACGAGACCATTCACCCAATGTCCCGAGCGGGCAAAACCAACCGCAAAAGATTTTTCCCAGGACTAGCGCTGAAAGCAAAACAGCAACAAATAAGAATAGTGAGGAACCATGTGTTCTATGCACAAATGTCCCTTCGGTAATGATTGAATAAAGACTGACCAACCCACCAAAAGGGCACAATGCATGAGCAGAAGGATAAATATTATCAAAAGCATGCAAAAAGGCAAAAACTAAAAATACTGCCAGCACAGTACCCTGCCATAGAGTTCTGTTCATCATTTTTTTGAGCAAAACGTTCAATCCTTCCCGAAACCACCATTACTATTTCCCCTAGACTGTCGCATATGCTGGCGCTCTTTGTTGAAATTATCGAACCGATCTTTGAACTCTTCGGGGACAATCTCCTGCAGGCTGTCTCGCTTATCTTCTTTTAATTCAAGGCGTTCATCATGCTTTTCAGGAACGCCTCTTAATTGTTCTATTGCTGCCTTAAAGTTTGCGATGATTTTTTCAAATTGCGAAACATCTTCAGGTGACATTTCGTTCTTGGGGCAGGTATCATAATCTGGCCCATTTGAACTAACCGCAAAAGTCACCGAAGACATTGCCAGTATGAGCATCATTATTAATGCTGTTACTTTTATCATTTTTTTCATTAGATATAACCTCCTTTTTATAAGCCCATTATAAAGGGCTGTTTTGGAATAATTATGGAAGATATATTAAGAAAATGTTAAAAAATAAACTAAAATATAATCGCCCTGGCAAACTGCCTTTTTATAACTGGCTGTTGATTATCCTGCTTTAAATAATACAGCCACTTTTAAACAAGATGACACCTTGACAATTATTTTTAGTAGGTGTAAGATCCAATTAAGCATTTCATTAATTAAATAAGGTTTGGTTTAGATGGATTCAGGAAATAATAATGATAAATTGAATAAGAGGTTACCGGCAATATATAAGGCCTTGGGTGATGATAAACGTCACCAGATTCTAATACTGCTCAGTGAAAGCAATCTCTGTGTTGGAGCCATGGCCAGTATTTTAAAAATATCCAAACCCGCTGTTTCCCAGCACCTTAAAATATTAAGGGAAGCCGGCCTGGTCAAAGGTGAAAAAATAGGATACTGGACCCATTACCAGCTCGAAAAAGACCTTTTGCAAAAGGCTGCTCGTGAGCTGGAGCAAATTGCAAAAGGAGGATTATCTAATCCTGATTCTAACACATATACTTGTTTAAGAAAAAAAGATGAATATTTAACAACCGAAAGGAGGGCTCTAAAAATGTGTGAAAACTGCTGTGAACAACCTGAAAAGTTAAAGAAAAAGCCGGAAACCTGTACTCCGGAGCAAATTAAGGAATGCCATGGGGATAACCAGGAACATCCCTGCGAATGTAATAAAAAAGAATAAGAACAGGGTGGTAACGTTTTTGAAAATCATTGAAGCAGAAAACCTAAAAAAACAATATAACGGCTTTAAGGCTGTCGATGGAGTAAATTTTTATATCAAGCGGGGTGAAATATTTGGCCTTCTAGGGCCAAATGGCGCCGGGAAAACTACCACCATTAACATGCTGACCGGGCTGGGCCACATCACTGCCGGCTCAGTTAAGCTAATGGGGGAAGACTATACACGTAATGCCATTAAAGCCCAGGCTTTAATGGGGATTGTGCCGGATGAAAGTAACCTGTACGAAGAACTTAACGGCAGGGAAAACCTCTTGTTCTGTGGTGCGTTGTACGGAATGGATAAAAAACAGCGAGAAAAAAGAGCCGACTTACTGCTGACCCAATTTGGCCTGCAAGAAGCAGCTGGAAAACCCTTCAAAGCATACTCCAAAGGCATGAAAAGAAAGCTGACCATTGCCGCCGGGCTTATTCATGAACCGGAAATTCTATTCCTCGATGAGCCTACGACTGGTATTGATGTTGCCTTCGCCCGGCAAATCCGCAACCTGATTAAAGATCTCCACAAAAAAGGCACTACAATTTTTTTGACCACCCATTACATTGAAGAAGCGGAAAGACTGTGTGAACGAATTGCTTTTATCGTTAAGGGTAAGATTGTTCGTGAGGGGACTGTTGTTGAATTGATGCAGGAAACCCAGGGAGAAAACATTATTGATTTCACCCTGGGTGGTGATTTTTCAGCAATTCAGAAAGATTTTCAAAACAGCTTCCCCGGTTTTAAAATTATATCCGGAGAGAACAACAGCGTTAGCATTCAGTCTTCTACTTCCTTTACGCTATTACCCCTTGTGAAATTTTTTGAAGAAAGAAACCTTCCTGTTTTCGAGGCTAAAATAGTTCGCCCCTCATTAGAAGAGGTTTTCGTAAATGTCACCGGCATTGAACTGCAAAAAATGCAAAATGACCAATCTATAAGGCCCGGGCCAGGTCAAAAAGGGAGCGTTTAAAAAGTGAAACCCTGGATTGCCTTTTCCAATATTTTAATGAAAGATATGCGCAGCTACTACTTGAAACCCCCGAACATCAGCTGGGGTTTAATCTTTCCGGTGGCCTGGACTTTAATGTTTTTCCTGCGCTCCCCGGTGGCTGTTGAAGTACGCGACCTGCTACCAGGGGTGATGGCCCTGTCTATTCTTTTCGGTACCACGTCCATGCTGGCGGTAACCATCACCTTTGAACGAAAAAGCCGCTCTTTTGAGCGGCTGCTGTTGGCCCCGATCAGCCTTAACCTCTTAATGCTGGCCAAAACTGCAGGGGCAATCATCTTTGGAGTCATTAATGCTTTCGTCCCTGTTATCTTTGCCGCTTTCCTGACCAGCCTGTCCGGAATAAACTGGCTGATGGTCCTGGCAAGCGTGGTATTAATTGCCATTACTTCAACTTTCTTAGGACTTTTTATTGCAGTTTCAGTTACCCAGGTCTTTGAAGCGCAAACCTTTTCTAACTTCTTCCGCTTCCCCATGCTTTTCTTGTGTGGCCTTTTCATCCCCCTGTCCGATCTGCCTTCCTTTATCAGGCCGGTATCTTATGCTTTACCGCTTACTTACGGCGCAGATATTTTGAAAACAGCAGTCAGTCAAAACGGGGTTATTGCAGTACCTCTAAGTTTTTTTGCGCTTGTTTTATTCAGCGGCTTTCTTTTTGCATACAGCATTTACAATGTCAACCGGAAATGGATTCTGTAAATAAACCTCTCCCGGTGGATTAGCAATTAACAAGCACAATGCTTGTAAGCTATTAACTACTCCTGACTTTAAAACAGATAATATAAACACATTTTCATATTCTTTACAAATTGTTTACACAATAATCCCCCTATTTTAAGCTTCCAGTGTTATAATTAATATATAGGATACCCGTAAACAACTGCTTCATAAAAATAGCCTGATAGGCAACTGGCATAATAAGTTTTGGACAGTTCCCCATATTATTACCACCATTAATATAAAGGAAGGATTTTAAAAATGAAAAAAGGATTTTTGCTAATCATTTTCATTAGCGTATTGATTATGCTTAGCGCTTGCGGTGTGCCAGCAGAAGATCCCCTTGAAGAAGAGGTGCAAGAAGAACCGCTAGCAGAAATAGAAACACCCGAAAATGACCTGGAAGCAATCAAACACATAGTTAGAAAAAACCTGGAAGCTACTGAAAATGAAGATATCAGCAGAGTATTGCAAACCATGCAC
>PWMM01000291.1 GCA_003558195.1 Syntrophomonadaceae bacterium | reverse complement strand
TCTTCACTTTTTATCCTTTCATCAAAAGTCGCCCCAGAGTGACTGTATCATTGTAACCGCTGCAACAGCAGCAGTTTCGGTTCGCAAAATTCTCGGCCCCATATGAACAGTGTGTCCTCCTATTTTTCTAATCGCTTCTATTTCAGCCAGGTCAAACCCTCCTTCGGGGCCAATCAACAAGTATACAGAGTGAACTTCTGGCTGACGGGTCGTAAGAAGCTCTTTCAAAGAAACCTTTTCTTCTCTTTCCCATGGCATAACAATGAACTGCCCTTCAATATCTGATAATAAAGCCTTTAAATTATTTATTTTTTCAACCTGGGGCAGGAAGGCGCGGCGACTTTGTGCAGCGGCAGAGCGAGCTATTTTCTGCCACCGGATTAACTTTTTCTCTTCTTTCTTCTTTAAATCTGGGACACTTCGCATGAGCTCTAAGGGGATTATCTTTTTTATACCAAGCTCCACTGTTTGCCTGATAATACGATCCATTTTTTCCCCTTTAGCTAATGATTGCAGCAAATAAATGTTGAGGTTGGATTCGTTTGAAGGTATTTCTTGATCAAGCAATGCCCTGACCCGCTCTGAAGAGGCAACAGTTATAAAACCACTTAATGCCGTTCCAAAACCATCTGCAACAGCAATTCTATCGCCTTCTTTTAAGCGGAGGACACTGTAAGCATGCTTTAAATCAGGATTGGCAAGATCAACTTCAGTCCCGGCAAGTAATTCTATTCCTTCTAAAAAGAAATAATGCATTTTTACCTCCGGGTTGTTTATATATTATCCACTACTAAAAGCATCTTTCATCCGATCAATAAAGCCTTTACTCTCTACCCCCACCTCTTCTCCACTCAAGTAAGCAAATTCTTCAAGAAGTTCTTTTTGACGTTGATTAAGGCGTTTCGGAACATTTACTTTAACTGTTACACGCAAATCCCCCCGGCCTGAACCTCGCAAATGGGGCATCCCTTGCCCTTTCAACCTGAAATTAGTTCCATGTTGGGTCCCTTCTGGTATCCTGAGTGTAGCGTTTCCATCAATAGTCGGCACTTCTTTTTCTACACCGAGCGCAGCCTGGCTAATACTGATTGTTTCTTCTACCCAGAGATCGCTGCCTTTTCGTTTAAATATTTTATGAGGTCTTACTCTGAATACTACGTAGAGATCCCCGGAGGGACCACCACGTAAACCTGCTTCACCGCCTCCGCTAACCCTGAGACGGCTTCCATCCTCTACCCCAGGCGGTATATCAAGATCAATTTTTCGCTCCTGCACAATTCGGCCCTGGGCATTACAGTTTGGACAGGGATCATTAATGATTTTGCCTTCTCCCCGGCAGTTGCTGCAAACCTGCATACTGACAAAACGCCCAAAGGGTGTTGACCTAGTATACTGCTGCTGGCCGCTACCGCCACAGGAAGTACAGGTCTCTGATCCTTCAGGAGACCTCGTTTGCTTGCCATCGCAGTCAGGGCAAGTCTCAGTTCTTGGTATAGTAATAGTTTTTTTGCCACCATGGAATGCTTCTTCCAGGCTTATCTCAAGATCATAACGTAAATGATCTCCCTGTTCTGGGCCTTGCGGTCTACGACGACGACCGCCCATACCACCCATTCCACTAAAGAATTGCTCAAATATCTCATCAATACCACCAAACCCTGCACCACTAAAACCTTCAAAACCGGAGGGGCCGCCCTGGTTAGTAGCACTATGCCCAAAACGATCATAATAATCACGTTTCTGTGGATCGCTCAAGACATCGTAAGCTTCTTTAATTTCCTTAAATTTATTCTCTGCTTCTGTATCATCCTTATTAAAGTCCGGATGATATTGCTTGGCCAGCCGGCGGTAAGCTTTTTTTACCTCATCACTGGAAGCATTGCGCTCGATGCCTAGAATTTCATAATAATCCCTTTTACTCATAACCACGATCATCCTTTAATCCAAAAATTATTTAAAAAACTCTTACCGGCTGAGTCATGTAAGACCGGTTGTTAAATATTAAAACAATTGAATTATAACACTGAAACCAGGCTTCTGCCTATTGTTAAGTTTACCTTTGATCTAGATCAAATAACAAGGCTAATAAGTCTCCAGGTTTAAATTAACCGGCAGTAACCTGGCTCCAGAATTATTCAAAGCAAACTTCATTAATTTTCCTCTTTTTTCTCACTTTCTTCTTCATTAGCTTCATGTACATCATAGTCAGCATCTACTACATCTTCATTATCACCCGATTCCCCTTCTCCAGGGGCTTCTGTACCAGCTGCTTCGGATTGCCCGGATTCAGCCTGCTGCTCATAGAGCTTTGCAGACAATTCATGCATATGACTGTTCATTGTTTCAGTTGCTGCTTTTATTTTATCCAGATCTTCTCCCTGCGCTGCAGCTCGCAGCTCTTCAACAGCTTTTTTAACCTCCTCCGCTTTACCTGCATCAACCTTATCGCCAAGATCTTTTAGCGCTTTCTCTGCACTATAAGCAAGGGTATCAGCTTGATTACGGCTTTCAGCAAGCTCTTTACTTTTACGATCCTCTTCAGCAAACTTTTCAGCCTCATTGACCATTTCATCGATTTGATCTTTCTCCAAGCCACTGGAAGCAGTTATGGTTATTTTTTGCTCCCGGTTCGTAGCCGTATCTTTAGCGGACACATTTACTATCCCATTGGCATCAATGTTAAAACTAACTTCAATCTGAGGAACGCCTCGGGGTGCCGGTGGTATTCCATCAAGCATAAATCGCCCTAAAGTTTTGTTATCGGTTGCCATTGCCCTTTCTCCCTGCAGAACATGAATATCCACGCTGGTCTGATTATCAGCAGCAGTGGAAAATACCTGTTTTTTCTCGGTAGGTATTGTTGTATTACGATCTATAATCTTGGTAAAAACACCACCAAGTGTCTCAATACCTAAAGATAGGGGAGTAACATCCAGAAGCAAAACATCTTTAGCTTCTCCACCAAGAACGCCGGCCTGATAAGCAGCGCCCATTGCTACCACCTCATCGGGATTCACTCCTTTATGAGGTTCTTTCCCCAGTAATTTCCGAATAGCATCCTGGACAGCGGGTATTCTCGTAGAACCACCCACCAGGATTATTTTATCAATTTCATCTGAACTGAGATCTGCATCAGATAAAGCTTGCCTTGTGGGACCCATGGTTTTTTCTATCAGATCACCGGTTAACTCATCAAATTTAGCTCGGGTCAAAGTTATATTAAGATGTTTGGGCCCTTCCTGCGTCGCGGTAACAAAAGGCAAATTAATATCAGTTTTAGTAACAGAGGACAACTCCACTTTTGCCTTTTCAGCAGCTTCAATCAACCGTTGCAAAGCCATTTTATCCTGGCGCAGGTCAATACCCTGGTCTTTTTTAAATTCTTCAGCAATATAATCTACTACTCTTTGATCAAAATCATCACCACCAAGACGGTTATTACCGCTGCTGGCTTTAACTTCAACCACATCATCACCCAGTTCAAGAACAGATACATCAAAGGTTCCGCCACCAAGATCAAAAACCAGAATCTTTTGATCTTCTCCTTTTTTATCTAAACCATAGGCCAGCGCTGCAGCAGTCGGTTCATTAATAATCCTGAGGACTTCTAAACCGGCTATCGTACCAGCATCTTTTGTTGCCTGCCTTTGACTGTCAGTAAAATAGGCAGGGACCGTTATCACTGCCTGGGTAACTTTCTCACCCAGGTAACTTTCAGCATCGGCTTTCAGCTTCTGTAAAACCATCGCTGAAACTTCCTGCGGGGTATACTCTTTATCATCAATTTCGACCTTATGGCCGGTTCCCATTTCTCGTTTTATAGAAACTATGGTTCTTTCAGGATTAGTAACTGCCTGCCTTTTTGCTACCTGCCCTACTAATCGCTGACCATCTTTGGTAAAAGCTACAACAGAAGGGGTAACCCTGCTTCCTTCGGCGTTAGCAATAATTTCCGGTTCACTACCGATCAGTGCAGCAACTGCTGAGTTTGTTGTGCCTAAATCAATTCCTAGTACTTTTCCCATTTTCGATCTCCTCCTAATTTATTCTGGTTTACTGCAAATATTTACTCACGACAAACCTTCACCATAGCAGGGCGAAGGACTCGTTTCCTGTGCCAATATCCTTTCTGAAGGGATTCAACTACGTTACCCGGCTCAGTATCTTCGCTTTCCACTTCCATAACCGCATGATGACAGTGTGGATCAAAAGGCATTCCTTCCGCTTCTATAACTTTAACTTCTTCCTGTTCCAAGATCTGCATTAATTGTTTATAAATCATTTCCAACCCGGCAACATGAGAATCGGGCACCTCTTGATCAGTCCGTGCGGAAACCATGGCTCTCTCCAGGTTATCCAAAACAGGTAAGAGACGGCTTAAAAAATCATAAAGTGCATATTCCCTGGCCTCTGATTGCTCCATTTTACTAATCCGCCGCAGGTTATCCATTTCGGCCTGCTTACGTTTTAATCGGTCCAACAGATCCTCTTTTTCCTGCTCCCACTCTTTGGCATCATCGTTGGCTACTTCGTTATCTTTTTCAATCCAAACATCATCTTCTTCTAGAAGCTCCTGGTCTTCAGAAACCGGAATATGTTCCCGATCTTCAGGGCTTTGCTTTAAATCTTTTTTCCCCTGGCTTTCTTTAAACTTGCTTTCTTCAGTTTTAGCTCCTTCTTTTTCAGTGTTTTTTTCTTCCCCTGTCCCTTTCTTCTTTCCATTGAGCATAAATCAGTTCACCCGCTTGTTTGTTTTATTTAAAGATAATTCGAATATCATTAATTATTTTAAGAACTGCTAAGTTGCTGATTTAAATGATTGACCAGGCGCTGCATTACGCTAATTACCCGGCTGTAATCCATCCTGGTTGGCCCAAGAACACCAAGAGT
>PWMM01000081.1 GCA_003558195.1 Syntrophomonadaceae bacterium | reverse complement strand
CCGCGCCGGGTAAGTCCCTTTTTAGTTCCTGCCTTGATCGCCAATATGGCTTCGGGATATATTTCGATATTACTGGAGCTAAAAGGCCCTAATTCGACGGTGGTTACTGCATGTGCAACTTCTACCCATGCGCTTGGCGATGCCTGGCATATCATCAAACGTGGTGATGCTGAAATTATGCTGGCAGGGGGAGCGGAAGCAGCTATAAGTCATCTGGCTTTTTCAGGATTTTCATCGGCCAGGGCTCTTTCAACCCGCAATGATGAGCCGGAAAGGGCTTCCAGACCGTTTGATAAAGAGCGGGATGGCTTCGTAATGGGTGAAGGTGCCGGCGTGGTGATACTGGAAACCCTGGATCACGCCCTTGAACGTGGTGCCAGCATATACGGTGAAATTGCTGGTTATGGAATGTCAGGTGATGGTTATCACATGACTGCTCCTGATCCGGAGGGACGAGGGGCCTATTTAAGCATGCAGAGGGCTTTGAAAAGTGCCCGGGTAGAGCCTGAAAAAATCGATTATATAAATGCTCACGGCACTTCTACAGAATTTAATGATAAAATTGAAACAAAGGCGATAAAGGATCTTTTTGGCGATCATGCTTACAAGCTCGCTGTTAGCTCCACCAAATCTATGACCGGTCACCTTTTAGGGGCGGCCGGGGCCCTGGAAGCGATCGCAACCCTCTTAATTCTAAAAAACCAGGTAATTCATCCAACAACAAATTATGAGTATCCTGATCCGGATTGCGATCTCGATTATGTGCCTTTCACTTACCGGGACCGGACAATTAATTTGGCTTTATCCAATTCTTTCGGATTTGGTGGAACCAATGCTACGTTAGTAATAAAAAAATATTGCCCTGTTTAAAAGAACTGCACCTGTGAGGATTTAATTATGAATCAGCCTGAAAAAAAATATAACCTTTTGGATGTTATAGTTGATAAAATCAATAATAACAGTTTGTATGAGCAGGCCATGAGCCATACTTCCTATGCTCATGAAAAAGGACGAAATGATTTTAATAATGAACGCTTGGAATTCTTAGGTGATGCCGTTTTAGAGCTGATTATCAGTGATTATTTATATGTTACCTATCCTGATATTCCTGAAGGAAAGTTAACCAAGCTGCGAGCCGATCTGGTTTGTGAGGCTTCGCTGGCCCGGTTGGCATTTGAATTAAACCTGGGTAATCATATTCGTTTGGGTAAAGGTGAAATCGTGGCAGGAGGCTATACCAGGCCTTCTTTACTGGCCGACGCAGTTGAAGCGCTTATTGGGGCACTGTATCTTGAAAATGGTCTGGAAGAGTGTCGTAAATATGTGCTTGAATTATATCAACCGGTATTCAGTGACCTGCAGCAAGGGATTCTTTGTCGTGATTTCAAAACTTTATTGCAGGAATTTTCCCAGGCCCGCTATGCCGTGACACCATATTATACGATTGTAGATGAAAGCGGCCCTGACCATGATAAAGTTTTTGAAGCAGAAGTTGTACTGGCCAAAAAACCGGTGGGGCGCGGTCAGGGACGTAGTAAAAAGGAGGCTGAGCAAGCAGCAGCAAAAGAAGCCTGGAACAAACTGACACCTTAGTAATTGTTCATGCTTTATATTACTCAGAGGAGCTGAATCATAAAAAATGGAAACTTTAAAAGTTTCGGCCCATTCGAAGACTAAAGCGCTTGCTGGAGCTATTGCAGGGGTGATTAGGACAGAGGGAGTAGTGGAATTACAGGCGATTGGAGCTGGGGCAGTTAACCAGGCGATAAAATCTATTGCTATTGCGAGGGGTTATGTAGCCCCGAATGGTATTAACCTTGTTTTTATCCCTTCTTTTGTTGACATTACTATTGATGGTGAAGAAAGAACTGCAATAAAATTTACTGTAGAACCCAGGTGAGATAGTTCTATGAGTAAGAATGCCGGATAACTGCTTTTATTCTTTTTCGGCCTGCCATTAACCAGGGCAGGCCGATTCTAGGCACGCATGAAAATTTTTACGACTCGTGGGCAGGGAGCTAGATTAATTGTACCTTAAACGGATGGAATTATTTGGTTTTAAATCTTTTGCGGAAAAATCAGAGCTTGAGCTAAGTTCCGGTATTGCGGCAGTTATAGGACCTAACGGTTGTGGAAAAAGCAACTTGGTTGATGCTGTTCGCTGGGCTTTGGGCGAACAAAGTGTCAAATCGCTACGTGGAACCCGTATGGAAGAGGTTATCTTTTCTGGCAGTGAAAATCGCAAACCGCTTAACTTTGCCGAAGTCTCTCTTTCATTTGCCGGTGCATCAAGCTTTTTAAACCTTGATTATGATGAAATTACAATTACCAGGCGTTTATTTAGAAGTGGTGACAGTGAGTACTACATCAATAAGTCACCTTGCCGTTTGAAAGATGTGACCGAGTTATTTTTAGATACCGGTTTGGGAAAAGATGTTTATTCGGTAATCGGTCAGGGTAGGGTAGATGAAATAATCAATAACCGTCCCGAAGAAAGGCGAGAAATTTTTGAAGAAGCAGCCGGAATCTTTAAATATAAGATGCGTAAAAGAGAGGCTCGCAGGAGGCTTGATGAAACCAGGGAAAACTTGATTCGTGTCCAGGATCTGATTTATGAATTAGAAACCCAGGTAGAACCACTGCAAGCTCAGGCTGAAATTACCAGGCAATACCGCGCTCTTAAGAAACGTATTGATGAAGAAGAAAAGAAGCTTCTTTCTTATAAACTTCAGCATTCCCGCACAGAGTTAAATAAAATCAACAGGCAATTGCAAAATGTTAATGACAATCTCTTGTCAGCTTTTTCCCAGGAAGGGCTTGATGAAAAAGAAATTCAGGATTTAAAGAACCGTCTTCAGGATAGGCTTAACGAAAAGAAAGACCAAGAACAAAACTTGAACCAGATGTCCCGGAACATAGAGCAGCTTGAGCATGAATTGCAATTACTAGAGGAACGAAAAAAACGTTGCCAGGAACAACTAAACCAAAACCGCCAACTAATTAAACAGCAGGAAATTTTGAAAAGAGAATTATCAGATCAAAATAGCAAAGCAGAGCAGGATCTACAAGCTAAAGAAGACTATATTACTTTATTAAATGAAGAACTGGAAAACCATCGTAAAGACCTGGAAAATCTTGAGCAAAGCGCTTTAGCCGCTGCTGTGGAAAAACAGCAGCAGCAAATATACCAGGCCGGGGTAAAGAAAGAGGCTGCTGCTTCGACAATGGAGGAACTCAGGCGTCGCCTGGAGAGAATTAGCGATCTTAAGAGTAGCCTGGAAGAAGAACAGCAAGCATTAGAAAGTAAGGCTGCTCGCCTGGATGAAGAGATCTTAGCCCTCCGTTCTATGGAACAAAACTTAACAAATGACCTTAAAGAAGCTGAAAAGCAAAAAAATATTAGAACTAAAGAAAAAGAAGAGCTTAGCAGTAAACTGGAAAATCTTGTTGCCAGGGAACAAAAGCAAAAAGAAATACTGCAGGGGATTAAAAGCAGGTTAAATCTCCTGGAAGAACAAGATTCTGCCCTCTCTGGGTACTACCGTGGGGTAAAGGAAGTGATGCAGGCTCGTTCTTTGCTACCCGGGATCATTGGCCCAGTTGCGGATTTGATAGATATTGATAGTAAATATGTTCAGGCCATAGAATCAGCCCTTGGTAGTGCTTTGCAATACCTGGTAGCTGAAAATGAGCAAGCGGTTCACGAGGCTATTAATTATTTGAAAAGTAATAATCGCGGTTGGGCCACTTTCCTCCCTTTAGATATAATACACCAGGCTTCAGATCCGCTTAAACGTTATCCCGGCTGGCGTGATTTAGACGGGTTAATTGGAAAAGCTTCAGAACTGGTGCAGACTGATTCAGTGTACCGAAAGGCCATAGATTACCTGATGAACTCGATCCTGGTTTGCAGTAACCTGCAAGAAGCTTCCAGGGTAGCCCGGTTTATAAGGCATAGCTGCCGGGTGGTGACCCTTGAAGGTGAAATGATTAATCCAGGCGGGATAATCAGGGGCGGCAGCTTGGCAAAGAAAAATGCAGGCATGCCGCTTGGCAGACGCAAAGAAATTGAAAGTTTACAAAAGCAAAAACAGGAAGCTGAGAAGGAACTATCCAGGGTGCAATCGGAGCTGGCCATTAAAAAGGCAGAGTATACTACTTTAGAGAGAGCAGTTGATAAAACTATTTCAACGCGAGACCAGGTTGCAGAAAAATTAAGTGCCAACCAGAAAGAAACCGCAAGCTATCAGCATGAAAAAAATGCCTTTACTACTCGGATTGAAGCAGTAAAAAAATCCTACTGCGACCTTGAATCTGAAGAGAAGGATATTAATATACGGTTTAGCACCTTACAGGCTGAAATAGAGCATTGCCTTAAACAAGTTCGCGTAATGGAAAGTGAATTAGCAGGAAAGAAAGAAGAATACCAACAATTTTTGGATAACAAAAAACAGTTGGAACAGCAGATCACCGAAACCCTGGTAAAGCTTAGCACTTATAAAGAACAGCGTGATAGCTTAACCGGCAGGATAGAAGAAATTGAAAATAATAATAGGAAGCCAGCCCGGGAAATTGAAGAAAAAGAGGCAGAATGTTTAGAGCTTGAAAAGGATTTATCTGGCTACAAAACAGAACAAGAACAAGTCAAGAGCAGGATTGAGCTTCTTAACGATCAAAAAGCGCAGTCTATATCTTCGCTGGATCGCCTGGCAGAACAGGTGAATAAAGTTGAAGCAGAATTAATCGAACAAGAAGAGAAAATTAGACGACGTCAGAAACAGGTTGCTCGTCAGCAAAAGCGAGAAAGACAATTATCCTTGGAACAAACCAGGCTTAAAACTGAAATTAACTACCAGGAAGCCAGGTTTAAAGAACTTTTCAATTCACTTGACCTGGTTG
>PWMM01000231.1 GCA_003558195.1 Syntrophomonadaceae bacterium | reverse complement strand
GTTGGGATTGAAACAGTTTTAAAAGACGATCCCCGGTTGACCACCAGGATTGAAGGCGCTGATGGTAAAGATCCACTGCGGGTTATCGTTGACAGTACCGCTCGCCTGCCGGTTGATGCCAGGGTTATAGAAAGTAGCTCTTCCGCCGGGATTATCTTGGCGGTTACTGACCAGGCCTCTCATGATAAATGTAGGATTTTGGAGAAAAAAGGAGTAGAAGTCCTGCTAATACCGGAGGTGGATGGAAGGGTTGATGTAAAGGTTTTAATGAAAAAGCTGGCTGAACGTGAAGTTAGCATTGTTCTGGTTGAAGGGGGAGGAACCCTAAACTATAGCTTACTTGAACAATCGTTGATTGACAAACTCTTTATTTTTATCGCGCCCTTGATTATCGGCGGAACGAAAAGCCCCACTGCTTTTTCGGGGAGTGGTATAGCATCCTTGAACAAGGCCTGGGCAGTTGAAGACATCGAAATGAAGCAATTTGATCGAGACCTGCTATTAATCGGTTACCCGGCATCGAGGGTGGCGGTTTCCTGAACCGGTGCAGTTTATTTTTAAGCGAATAGCAAGCTTATTCAGCTTCAGTAAGTAAAAAAGAAATAATCCTTTAGTCGGCACTAACTTAGTAATATAGCAAACTGGCGGTGAACTGTTGTTTACAGGCTTAATTGAAGAAAAAGGATATATCAAAAAAATTAACTCCGGTGCTGAAGGGGCAGAGCTGATTATCGGCGCCCGTAAAGTATTATCTGGTTTAAAGACCGGAGATAGCGTAGCCGTTAGTGGTCCCTGTTTGACAGCAACAACTGTTGGCAAAGATAGTTTTACAGCCTGGGCGATGCCTGAAACTATGAAGCGCTCTAATTTGGGATTATTAAAAGTTGGGCAGCCGGTCAATTTAGAGCGAGCTCTGGCCCTGGGCGATCGTTTAGGGGGGCACCTGGTAAGCGGGCATGTAGATTCGCTGGTGACCCTATCAGGCCGCCGTGAGCAGGGTGGTGCTTTTATTCTAAGCTTTGCATTGCCCGAGCACCTGGCAAGATATATTGTGGCCAAGGGTTCGGTAGCGCTGGACGGGGTCAGTTTAACTGTAATTGAAGCTGAAAACAACTATTTTTCGGTGGGCTTGATACCCATCACCGCAGCTGAAACTACTCTAGGCCAAAAAGAGATCGGTGCATCCCTCAATCTTGAAGTTGATATGATCGGTAAATATGTAGAAAAAATGCTAATACCTCACCTGCGCGGAGAAGATGACCGGGAAGAAACCATTACCCTCTCATTTTTACAAAAGCAGGGGTATTTATAGATAGAGACAGGAGTGATTAAAATTAAATTTAATAGCATTGAAGAAGCAATAACAGATTTACAGGATGGCCGGATGGTCGTTGTCGTTGATGACGAAGACCGCGAAAATGAAGGAGATCTTGTGATGGCTGCATCGAAAGTGACCCCGGAGGCGGTAAACTTTATGATTCGCCATGCCCGGGGACTGGTATGCGCTCCCCTGACTTCTGAAAGGGTTAAGGAACTCGATCTTCCTCAAATGGTAAGCAGAAACACTGATGCACACTGTACGGCTTTTACCGTCTCGGTAGATGCCGGTTCTTGTACCACCGGCATTTCAGCTTTTGAACGGGCTGAGACCATTAAAGCCTTGATTGATCCTGATACAAGACCAGAAGATCTGAAAAGGCCTGGTCATGTGTTTCCCCTGGAAGCCAAGGATGGAGGTGTCTTGCGCCGGGCAGGGCATACCGAAGCAGCCGTGGATTTATCAGTGCTGGCCGGATTAGGCCCGGCCGGGGTTATTTGTGAGATTATCAATGAAGATGGAAGCATGGCTCGTTTGCCCCAGTTGAAAGAGTTTTGCCAGGAACATGATCTAAAAATCATTAGCATTGCGGACTTAATTAATTACCGGATAAAGATTGAAAAACTGGTTTGGCGCGCGGCTACGGCGGAAATGCCTACTGCAGCAGGAAACTTTAAATTAATTACCTATGAAAATAATATTGACCACCTTGCGCATGTAGCCCTGGTTATGGGTGATATCAACCCCGATGAGCCCACTCTCGTCAGGGTTCATTCTGAGTGTTTAACCGGAGATGTTTTTTCATCTTTACGCTGTGATTGTGGTAATCAGCTAAACCAGGCCATGAGTAAAATAGCCGAAAAAGGTAAAGGTGTCATCGTCTACATGCGCCAGGAGGGCCGGGGCATAGGCCTGATTAACAAGATTCGGGCTTATGAGCTGCAGGACGGGGGTAAGGATACCGTTGAGGCCAATGAAGAACTCGGTTTTGGGGCCGATTTACGCGATTACGGTGTGGGAGCGCAGATCCTGGTTGATCTGGGTTTGAAAAATATTCTGCTGTTAACTAACAACCCCCGTAAAATCAAGGGGCTTGAAGGTTATGGACTTAATATTGTTGAAAGAATTCCCCTGGAAATCGAACCCTGCCAGTATAACTGTAGTTACCTGAATACCAAAAAAACGAAGCTGGGGCACTTTTTAAACATGTCAGCAGAGCAGTAATTATTATTTTGAGGAGGGAATTACTTGAAAACATATGAAGGTAAGTTAATTGCCCGCGATTACAAATTCGCTATCATAGTCAGCCGTTTTAATGAATTTATTTCCGGACATCTTTTAAGCGGCGCCCTGGATTGTCTTAAGCGGCATGAAGCGAATGATGATGAAATTGAGATTATCTGGGTTCCTGGTTCCTTTGAGATCCCCCTGGCTGCTTTAAAGGCAGCCAAAAGCAAACGTTATGATGCTGTAATCTGTCTTGGTGCAGTTATCCGCGGTTCAACACCCCATTTTGACTATGTTGCTGCAGAAGTAAGTAAGGGCATTGCAAATGTAAGCCTGGATACCGGTATTCCTGTAATTTTTGGAGTAATAACTTCTGATACCCTGGAACAGGCAATTGAAAGAGCTGGCAGTAAAGCCGGCAACAAGGGCTGGCAAGCCGCCGCCTCCGCTATAGAAATGGCCGATTTAAATACACAGCTAAACTTTTAAGGAGCCGGTTCAGTGGTTGCTTCAGCACAGGAAAACTTTGTTATAATTGATGGTAACAGCCTGCTTTACAGGGCATTTTATGCCCTGCCGCTATTGCAAAACCGTCGTGGTGAACACACCAACGCGGTTTATGGCTTTACCAACATGCTCTTTAAGCTTATAGATGAAGAAAAACCTGATTACTTAGCCGTTGCTTTTGATCCCCCCAAACCTACCTTTCGGTCCCGTATTGACGAATCCTATAAAGCGCAGCGAGAAAAAGCCCCACCGGAGTTGGGAGAACAGTTCCAACGGGTTCGTAAAATCCTGCAAGCAATGGTGATCCCTGTTTATGAAATTGAAGATTTTGAAGCAGATGATGTTATCGGGACCCTGGCTGACCTTGTTAAAGGAAAAGGATCTAAGGTTACCATTGTTTCTGGTGATGCTGACCTTCTGCAGGCGGTTGGGGCCGGGGTTACAGTTTTGCTTACCAAAAAAGGGATTAGCAGGATGGAACGCTACGATCAAAAGCGCCTGAAAGAGGATTACGGTCTGGAACCCTGGCAGGTAATCGATTATAAGGCGCTCAAAGGTGATTCTTCGGATAACATCCCGGGAGTGCCCGGGATTGGTGAAAAAACCGCCCGTCGCTTAATTGAAGAATACGGTGATTTAGAAAATATTTATCAAAATATTGAGAGCTTGAAAAAGAAAACCGCGGCTAATCTTTTACAATACCGCGATCAACTATATACAGGCCGGGAGCTGGTTACCCTGCGGCGCGATGTGCCGCTTGAAATAAACTGGCAGCAGTGCCGTTACGGTAATTTCGACTACGACACCCTGCTGAACCAGTTTAATGAACTTGACTTTAAGAGTCTGGCTAACAAGCTAAAATCTTCTCATTTTGAACAGAACAGCGGAGCGGCCCAGGAAAGCACCAATCACAGGGCAGTTCTGGTTGAGAGCCCGGAACAGCTAAAGTCAATCCTGGATAACTTAGAATCCGGTGCAGACCTGGCCCTGCTTTTTGAAAGGGAACCCGGCAGACCTCCCTGGCAGCAACCGGTCCGTCTGCTCACCCTGGCTTTAAATGAAAATGAAAGCTATTATCTTGAACCCCGGTTTTTTAAAGATCGGGAACCTGAAATCTGGCAAAGCCTTGCTGCCTGCAAAGAGAAGGATTTAAAAATCCTGGTTCATAATCTCAAACAGTACTACCACCTCTTTGCCGGAAATGGTTTTATCTTCCCGGGTTGCGCTTTCGATATTGAGCTGGCTGCCTATTTAACTGATCCACCCCGGGGAAGGTACGAGCTTACTTCCCTGCTCCAGTTTTACCTGGGCCTGGAAGTTGAGGACGGCAGCAACCAAAAACATGCTTTCCAACTTGAACAGCGCGGTCCTGAGCTGGCAGTTCGGACCGGGTTACTATTTACCTTGCGAGACCTTTTAAAACAAGAACTCTCAGAGCAGGATTTGACGGAATTGCTTTATGATCTGGAAATGCCCCTGGCTAAAGTGTTGAGCCGTATGGAACGCCAGGGTATAACCGTAGACCTGGATTACCTGCAGAGCCTCTCTGCTGAAATCAGCAGGCGTCTTGTTGAACTGGAAGAAAAAATCTTTAACCTGGCCGGTGAAGAGTTTAACCTTAATTCACCTCAACAGCTTTCAAAGATCCTCTTTGATAAGCTCCAGTTGCCGGTAATCCGTAAAACAAAAACCGGTTTATCTACAGACGCCAGGGTTCTTGAAGAACTGGCTTATCAGCATGAAATAGCGGCCCTGCTACTCCATTACCGTCAATTAAGTAAGCTGCAGGGGACGTACCTCTCCGGCTTGATTGACCTTGTTGACGAAGATGAAAAGAAGCTATATACCAACTTTAACCAGACTGTTACTGCTAC
>PWMM01000125.1 GCA_003558195.1 Syntrophomonadaceae bacterium | reverse complement strand
TCGTTTAGCGTCTTTTCTTTCGGAGGGTATTTTAAAAACTCATAACGAAGCGGAAGAAAATGGCGATTGGGGTTTGTGCGACCACCAGAATCAGGCAATGCCATACGCCCGTGAACTCCCCAACCCGACGGCGAACGTCAATGGAGTTAAGCGAGAGGTTCTGTGGGGATATATGGCGGCTCAGGAATGCACCGGTATATCACCTCAAATGCATGAGGAGTTCATTTTGAAATATCAGATGCCTATTATGAAGCATTTCGGATTGATCGCGTACGGATGCTGTGAAGATTTGACAAATAAAATAGATATGCTGCGCCAAATCCCTAACCTCAGACGTATAGCCGTTTCGCCTTTCGCCGATGTAGAAAAATGTGCCGAGAAAATTGGCACGGATTATGTTATCAGCTACAGACCGAGTCCGTCCGACATGGTCGGTTACGGGCTTGATAAAAAACGCATCGAATCTCTACTCGGTCATGCCCTTAAAGTCTGCCGCGGATGCCATGTAGATATAACGCTCAAAGACGTTGAAACCGTTCAAGGGGATGATACACGCATCAGAAAATGGGTAGAAATCACGCGTGAAATGATTGATAAATGTTTTTAAGTGTTTACTCATTTTCAGAGACTTCGCTCTGAAAATGGGGCGCCTTCAGCGCAGTAGAGTGCAGCGCCAAAAAAAACAGAAAATATCTACAAATCCACAGTGTCCTGGAAGGACAAAACATACCAGCCCAGGGTAAGACCCTGGGAAAACGCTAAACCGTCATCAACCCGTCCTGAAGGGACGGCACATACGTCATACTTTTGTCGTTTTTTAGTACATCGACAAAAAAATGTCGATATGATTATGTTAAGCGCCTTCACGCTTTACCTCTACCGAGGCTCCAAAGCGGCCTTCCCAGCCGGCATGGCCTGGAAATCGCCCGCATTGAGAGCGGCGGCCAGTTCGTCAATTGAGTTTATAGGATAGTGAAACAGATTGCAGTTCGATCCGGGCGGGCGGGAACGATCATGCGAGTCGGAATTGGCGGGATTCACTGAATATTTACATTCAAACTTAATATCAACTGATACTGCTATGAAAAAACCGAACATTCTTATGATCATGACGGACCAGCATAGCCCCAAAATAGCGGGGTTTAGCGAGAATACTATTGTCAATACGGACGGTCTGGATCGACTCGCGGCACGTTCGACTGTTTTCGACAACGCATGAAAATATTCAATAGAAAAGTGTTTGTAAAGTCACCGGATGCCGATTCGCTGGTGCATTCAAAAGCCGAATACACCCGCCCTTCAGGCGCAGATATGATACGTATGACCACTACCTCAACCCGCTCGGACACGGTGGACTCCTGTCGGGTGGAACTCTCACAGGATAATGGCCGAAATTGGTCCCAAACGCGATATTTGAAAACAAAATTGCCGCACGAAAACGGCACGCTCCGCCGCCATCCGCGCACCGGCCTGGCCGACCCCGAGACGGATTGCTATGTCCATTTTATGACCGAAGGGGTACTGCCCGGCGACAACCCACTTGAAGGGCTAAAAAACTGGTATGTGCGCTACCGCATCTCCGATGATGGCGGGCGAACGTGGAAGATTGACAAGCCCGTGATCCAGGTGGGAGATTATGATACCAGTCATCCCCTGGAAGGCGTTTGGAAAGGCAAAAATTGCTGCATGATCGGCGATAAGACCTGCTGCCCTATCAGGACCCATGGCGGACAAATTCTCATGCCCGTCCAGATCACTCCCATTGGACCGGATGGTGAATACCACAACCCGGGTGGAGGATATACCTACCATGAATCGGCTGTGCTGATCGGGAACTGGACCTCAAATCATGATCTGCGATGGGAAGTGTCCGAACGCGTGACCAACGATCCGGCGCGATCGACGCGCGGCTGCCTGGAGCCCACGATTGCTCAATTTCCTGACGGTCGCATCCTGATGGTCATGCGGGGCAGTAACCGGGGATCTAACGATCCCCAATGCTCAATGCCGGGGCATAAATGGTACAGTATATCCGAAGACGAGGGGCACACCTGGTCGGCTATCGAGCCATGGGGGTATGACAGCGGCGAGTTGTTTTTTTCACCCAGCAGCTGCTCGCAATTGCTGCCTCATTCCAATGGAAAGGTTTACTGGATCGGCAACCTTACTCCCGAGAACCCGCACGCCAACAGTCCGCGGTATCCTATGGTGATCGGGGAAGTGGACCCCCAGGGTCTGATGTTGATCGAAGACAGCGTGACGGTGATTGATGATCGGAAGGACGGCGACAGTGAACGACTGGTACTCTCCAATTTCCATGCTAATGAGCACCGGCCGACAGGACTGATTAACCTCTACATGAGTCGCGCATTCGCCAAAAGCAGGGATAAAAGGGGCTCCGATGCCTATTTGTACCAAATTCAGTCATAAAAATCTTAACAAAACAGGAACAAAACGATGAAAACATACGACACCCTTGAAAGTCAAAAACATGATGATACTCCACTGCCCGTCGTCGATATCTCCAACGATATTGACCGGCAGATCGTTATCGCCCGCGGAACCGAAGAAGTCTATCAGGGACATCCTACGACCGTGCTGATGCCCGATGGGGAAACCATGTTTGCCGTCTGGTGCATCGAGCATGGCGGGCATGCCGGCCCTATGGCGCGAAGCGGGGACGGAGGACTCACATGGACGCGGCTCGATGATCGCATGCCGCCCGGCTTCCAGCGCCACTGGAATTGTCCCAGCATCTACCGCATGGTCGCCTCCGACGGCCAGGAGCGGCTCTGGGTCTACTCGGAATGCAAGCGTACCGACGTTGAGGAAGAGATTCCCATGCCCCGCATATTAAGTGAAGATAGCGGCGAGACCTGGGAGGAGATGGAACCACTGGGAAAGGAATTCTGGTGCGTCATGACGTTCAGCTCCATCACCCGGCTCAATGATGGACGTTACGCCGGATTTTATCATCGGCGCGAGAACGACAGACTTACGGTTCTGCAGACCATTACTCCCGACGGCGGCCTGAGCTGGTCCGAACCGAGGATCATCGCCGAAGTCCCCGGCAAAGACCCGTGCGAACCGTTTGTCGTGCGATCTCCCGACGGCGGCGAGCTGTGCTGTCTGATGCGAGAGAACACCCACGAAGGCCGCAGCCTGATGATGTTCAGCCGTGACGAGGCACAGACCTGGAGCAAGCCTGTCGATACGCCTTGGGGATTGACCGGTGATCGGCATTACGGAACGTATTCTCCCGATAAACGCCTGGTGATAGCGTTTCGCGATCAGGCACCGGAGAGTCCTACTCGGGGGCATTTCGTTGCATGGGTCGGTACCTACAAAGACATTCGAGAGGAACGGGCCGGACAGTACCGCATCAAGATCTTGCACAGCCACGCCGGCGGTGACTGCGGCTATCCGGGTATGGAACGCCTGCCCGACGGCACGATTGTGGCCACAACCTACATTAAATATCGTCCGGGTAAGGAAAAACACTCCGTTGTCAGCGTACGGTTCAGGCTGGAGGAAATCGATGAGATGCTTGCTGAGCAGTAAAGCGCTGAATAGAATAAGCTTGAGACGCTAAAAGTTGTTATTACATTATCCCTAAAATTCAGGCTGGGAGTCGAACACATTGAATACCCAAAACATTAGCATAAGAGGATTGACATGTCCGAAAACATCATTTTTGACAATGTAACGATTGAGCCGGAACTCGATGCCGGCGACCTCACAAGCCTGGGCAATGTGCGTGTTAACGGTGTTCCATTGAGGAACACGTCTGTGCGCTTTCTGCCCTGGTTTGACAGCTACGACGGCGAAGTTTTCCGTCGTTTCAAATTCAAGGGAATGAAACAGGAAAAGGAAGGGTTTATTCTCCAAACCAGGGCCATCAGCGATCCTGATACGCTCTTTCAGGAACGTCGTGACAGCTCCGGAGACATCTGCCTGAAACGGCGTCACTGGGATGCCCGGCCAATGGAGGGGGAGCTTGATATCCACATCCAACCGGCCGCCGAGTGCATTGATGGATGCGCGTTCTCCGGATTCACTTACTGGTTCGAATATCGATCCGGGGAAGTCCCTATCCATCGCCTGATGGACCGCCAGACGTGGGAGCTGGGCGGGGATACAGAGGACGTCTCGCTGGTCTGCCGCAATCTTTATGATGTACCGAAAAGAAATATGTCCGGCGATGCGGAATTCTCTACCGTGGGATTGGACCAGTCCGTTGGCGTGTTGCCGGGCAATCTCTGGGCCCGCTGGTCCCTGCTGCCACCTTTTGATATGCAGTATGGGCCCGATGGCGTATTCCTGGCCTTTTTCGACCGCGTCAGTCTCATTCGAACCGTCGTGGAATCACTCGCCGATGAACGATGGATCCGCTACGTTGACATGCATTATTTCGAGCAGGATAATGTGATACGAACTAATCCCAAAACGGTTCTGCACAGCACTGAGACTCTGGATGATGTGGATGCAATCAACTTGTGGACCCGGGTTCACGACCGGGAGCGCGATAAAGCCCGTGCTCAGTTTGACATGCCACCGGAAGCCCCGCCGAAACTGGCCTACGGCTGCGAACTGTGGCGGGATTATGATTTTGAAAAAGACTACGGCCCCGGCGTGGACGTAGCCGCTGAATTCAACCTCGACCAGATATTTATCGGCCCCGTATGGGAAAGCGGGGAAACCCTCAATGAGCTTTTCAAAGAGGTTCTGCCGAAAGAGGTGCGCGAGAATTCGGTCCTTTCCAAACTGCGCTACCAGAACAAATGCACGGGACTGGACATCAAAGTGGGAGAACAACACGGCGGCGTCGAGGGGCTTCGCAATCTCTGCAACCGCGCTGAAAGCCAGGGCATCGAAGTTCTTGCATGGATGGCAACTCACATGTCCTCACGCACCAATTTGGCAAACGATCAAAAGTT
>PWMM01000012.1 GCA_003558195.1 Syntrophomonadaceae bacterium | reverse complement strand
GCAACCAGGTAAATGATCCAACAAATTGCCGATATCCTATTTACCTTACTGACATTATCAAATTTCAAGCCGGTTTTACCGGCAGTGTTTTCGAATCTGGCTGCTTGCGCCCTGTCAACCTACCTCCAAAAATATTCAGGGTCAGGCCGGCCATGACGAGTAAAGAGCCGGCAAGCTGCAAAAGGGTAAACATTTCACCTAAGATCAAGGCGGCGCTGGTAATGCCAACAACTGGCACCAGCAAAGCAAAAGGTGAAACAATATTGGCGGGATAGCGGGAAAGTAACAGCCCCCACAAGCCGTAGCCACCGAGCGATGAAAAATATGACAGGTATATAACCGAACCAACTGCTGTAAGATTAAAATTGCTGAAAGCAGTCTGCCAAGCAGCAGTTCCTTCAACAGATAGCGAAATTAGAACCATCGGCAGCAGGCTAATCCCATAAGACCAGACTACCAGGGAAAGCATGGAGAAACGCGGCACCCCAAATGTAGCCCTGCGCATAAGAACATTGCCCAGGCCCCAGCTGACCGACGCAGCCAGGGTTACCCAAAAACCGATAGCAGTCATGGCACCACCCTGCTCCGATCCGATCACAGCCATACCGGCAGCAGCAATGACTAATCCAGTCAGGTGGTACCAGCGAAACCGCTCGCTGATTATAAAAACGGCAAATATGAGCGTAAAGAAGGCCTGTGATTGATGCACCAGCGAGGCCATACCGGCAGGCATACCCAGCTTCATGCCGACGAAGAGAAAGGCAAACTGCAAGACATTAAGGGTTAAGGCGAGCGCAATTAACCATTTCCATTCTACCGGAGGCCTTTTCAGGAAAAAGATAGCCGGAAAAGCAACGACAAAAAAACGCATCGCTGCCAGCATCAAAGGCGGCATATTTTCAATTCCGAGTTCAATGGCTATAAAATTCAAGCCCCAGAGAGTTGCCACAATACAGCCGAGTCCCACATCAGCTTTGTTCATCTTGAAAGCCACCCGGGTTCAGTTAAAATTACTTCGATTACATCTTTAGCGACTCTTCTTTACCGTCGCTGTACAATTAAACTGTAGCCTGGTCTTTATGGATCATCATTTGATCACCAGTTTCTCTACTATCGCCTTTAATAATTATGTTATCGAGGCCTTGTAGATTTCTTCTATAGAATTTCCCAGCACTTTATTAAACTCCTCATCTGATTGATGAACATTTAAGCCTTCTACCAGGGCCCTGGAAAAGCTCGCAATCAGGCCGGGATTTCTCTCTAACATTGTGACCGCTTCTTCTCTGCTGTAACCACCGGAAAGCGCCACTACGCGCATGACCCTGGGATGCTCAATTAATTCAGTATAAAAACCATCTTCATCGGGTATAGAAAGCTTTAGCATAATGGTTTCGTCCTCAGAAAGGTTACTTAAGTGCCTTAAGATTTCTGTTTTCATTAGTTGCTCTGATTCTTTTTTATCAGGGCTCTTTATATCAACTTCAGGTTCCAGGATCGGGACGAACCCGGCTGCTATGATTTTTTTACCATAAAAAAATTGCTGCTCAACATTTTCCTTGATTCCTTCCGGGTTGGCACTCTTTATTACAGACCTCATCTTTGTTCCAAAGATCTTTCGTTCTGCTGCCCTCTTCAACTTGGAATCCAGATCTTTGATCGGTTTCATCAGCTGAACCCCAGCTTTTTCTTCATCCAGGCCACTGTCTACCTTGAGAATGGGAACAATGCCTTTTTTCTCCCATAAATAATCCCCCGTATACATGCCTTCTATGGTCCGATCCATGGTTTGTTCAAATAAAATCGCTGCTAAAATATGCTCCGATGTAAAAACCGGACTGCTGATAATCCTGGTCCTCATCGCATGAACAAGGTCGAACATTTCATCTTTGCCAGCGTACTGATCCTCTTTAATTCCATATTCTGCCAGAGCCTTCGGTGTGCTACCTCCGCTCTGATCAAGAGCGGCTATAAAGCCCTGACCCTTTTGCATTACATCAGCCTGTTTCCTGTTCATTTAAAGCACCTCATCCCTCAATGGTTTTCTTCTAAACGCTATATGCGCTTATTTTAACATAGTAGTGCCGGAGACGCACAGCTAAACCTTGCTATCACTATAATGCCAACAAACAAAGTAAATCATTATCACTCCGTAAACCTGGCCAGAGCTTTTTTTAATTTAAGCCTTGACCTTTTTTTACCAATAGCAGCCTGGCGGCTATAGAGAAAACTATAGGAAAAGCAATTATTTTATCATAACTGCTTATCAATATACCTATGCTAATCTTACCATACAAAGTTCAGTGCTTTATGAAGTATTTTTATACCATAAAAAGGAATTGCCACTAACAGGTAGAAGTAATATGCATATTTGTTATTAATCAAGCGTTTGGTATAATAAAAAACTGTTTTGTAGAGAAGCAATTAAGACATGTCCTTTTACAAGAGAACCGCCCTGCCCTGCAACAGACACAAAGATTAATAAAACCAAAAAATCTCTTTCACTGAGTCTTTATTTGCTTGAGGGGAATGGTTTTAAATGAAACTTGACGAAGGCAAATACCGCTTATTTTTCGAAAACCTGCCTGATGCCTTTGCCTACCACCAGCTTGTCACAGGAGAAGCCGGTAAACCTTTAGAATATATCTTCCTTGAAGTGAACCCGGCCTTTGAAGAAATGACCGGCTTAAAAAGAGAAAAAATCGTCGGGAAAAAATTCACTGAAGTACTGCCCACTATTGTAAAGTCTAAATTTGATTGGATTTACATTTACAGCAAAATAGCCCAAATGGAAGAGGCTATTCGCTTTGAATATCTCTTGGAACCATCTGGGGAATGGTATCATACCAGCCCACGACATGAACAGGATCCGGCGCCAGGTCGATAGCTATAACCTGAAACAGAATAACCTGCCCTTAAGCATTTCACTCAGCCTGGCAGTAAGCGAAAGCCCGGATTATTCACTGGAAGAAGTGTTTAGAATGGCCGACAACAACATGTACACAGAAAAACTGGAACAAGGGAAAAAAGCCCGCTCGGAGATTGTTTCATCCCTGATGTCCTCACTTTTCAAACGCTCCATAATGGACGAAGGTGCAAGGGCCCAGGTTCAGGAATTGTCCATTCGTTTGGGAATGGCTTTAATGCTTGAGGATAGTCGCATGGCTAAACTGGAGCTACTGGCCCAGGTTTACGATCTTGGTAAAGTAGGACTGCCGGACCATCTTTTACGCCAAAGCACGCTTAAAAACCCAAGAGAGCTGACCGAGGCTGAACGCGAAGCAATCTACCGCCACCCGGAGACCGTTTACCGGATTGCCGAGGCATCGCCTGATTTAGCCGGTGTGGCTGAAATGATCTTAAGACATCACGAAAACTACGATGGCAGCGGTTACCCACTCGGGTTAAAAGGAGAAGAAATCCCGCTTGAAAACCGCATCCTTTCCATTGCTATCGCTTACAGTGCCATGACCAGTCCCCGGTCCGATTCTGAAATAATAAGCCACGAAGAAGCACTGGCTGAATTACATAGTTGTGCGGGCAGCAAGTTTGACCCGAAGCTGGTGAATGTGTTTACAGGTATGATATCAGATCAGATTTAGTCGCTTTAAGGTGTGATTTTGAGACAATATAAAATATCTTATTAGACCATAGAAATAATCCATGCAATCATAAACTGCCTTTAATAAAAGACGCCAGTAATGAAAACCATTGGCTTTTCCAGGCAATGCTTAACCTGTTCAAATAACCGTTATCTATTCAATACCAATGCAAAGTTTAGTGTCAGCATGAATAACCTTCATCAGGATTTCCTGCTACTGAAAAAACCAAGATATAGGGTAGAAAAACTTATTTACAAAACTTGAGGTTATTGCATGCCCAAAAGTAAAGCAGGGGCCGAAGTTGTGCATGTAGAATAGATTATTTGTAAAATAACGGCTATAAGGAGGCTGACAGGAGTGAAAGTTTTTGTTCTAGGAGCGGGTGGACAGGGAGGCCCTTGCACTGCAATCCTGGCTAGAGATCAAGAAGTTGAGCAGGTGATTCTGGCCGACATTGACCTCCAGGCCGCAGAATTGGTAAAACAGAAAGTTGGCAGCGGTAAGGTCAAGACAGCGCCGGTTGACGCCGCTAATGTTGGGGCAATCGTTGCAGCCGGCTGCGGTTGCGATGTAATTATTGATTTGTCCATGCCCTGGTTGGCCCCGAAAGTGATCGAGGCTGCCCATCAATTGAAAATCCATTACGTCAATACCGCATATGACAAACCTTTTTGGGACCAGCTGGTCAACGGGGCTCCCCTCTTAATGGACCGCGAGCTGAAAGAAGCCGGGTTAACAGCCTTGCTTGGCTGTGGCATGGCTCCCGGTTTTCTTAATGTCCTGACCCGCTACTATACCGACCAGCTTGATACGGTTAACGCAATCAAGCTGAGACTGGGCAAAAAGAAAACCGATCTCGGACCCTATGAAGAGATGATTTCACCCTGGAACCCCGGTTGGGCCCCGGTCCAGGCTTTAATCGATTGTGCTGAAAAACCTTATGTTTACCGTAATGGCCGCTTTGAAGAAGTCGAACCATACAGTGAGATTGAAGAGTGGAGTTTCCCGGAACCGGTAGGCAAGCTTCCCGTATCCCACCATTCGCACGAAGAAGTCTACTCAATGCCGAGAACTATTGGCAAAGGGCTCAAGTACTGCGATTTCAAGTACTTTATTCAACCCCAGCCGGCTGCCCTGGTATCAAACGGTTTTGCTTCACGAGAAGAAATTGACATAAAAGGACAGCGGGTTAGACCTCTTGACCTGGTAGCCGCCCTGCTGCCTAAACCGGGCAGCGCTTTTTTGGAAGAAACCGTGGAGCAGCTTAAGGTAAAAGATAAAACATTTTTTACTTCACTGATGATTTATATTGACGGTGAAATAAACGGTTCCCGCAAAGAGTTTAGGATTAATTG
>PWMM01000180.1 GCA_003558195.1 Syntrophomonadaceae bacterium | reverse complement strand
GCTAGATACGTGGGTTCGATTCCCATCACCCGCTCCAGCGACGACGCGGGGTGGAGCAGTCTGGTAGCTCGTCGGGCTCATAACCCGGAGGTCGCAGGTTCAAATCCTGCCCCCGCAACCAAGACTATAAGGAAATCGCTTAGGCGGTTTCCTTAATAAATAGAATACCGATTGACCTGCTCACGTAGCTCAGGAGGTAGAGCGTGTCCTTGGTAAGGACAAGGTCACCGGTTCAAGTCCGGTCGTGAGCTCCAAGAGGCGGCGTAGCTCAGTTGGCAAGAGCACGCGGTTCATACCCGCGGAGTCCGGGGTTCGAATCCCTGCGCCGCCACCAAATTATTTAGGGACTTTAAAAACTGGCAAGTGACCGGAAATGGTGATTTACGAACCACCTGAGTACTATTGTTTAATTCTTAGGAGGTGCATTTAGTTGGCGAAGCAGAAGTTTGAGCGGACGAAACCGCATGTTAATGTAGGGACGATTGGTCACGTGGACCACGGCAAGACGACTTTAACGGCGGCGATGACTTATTGTTTAGCGAGTAAGGGATATGCGCAGCAGACCTCGTTTGATATGATTGACAAGGCTCCAGAGGAGAAGGAGCGGGGCATAACGATAGCGACGGCGCACGTGGAATATGAGTCGGACAACCGTCACTATGCGCATGTGGACTGTCCTGGTCACGCGGACTATGTGAAGAACATGATTACGGGAGCGGCGCAGATGGACGGAGCGATTTTGGTTGTATCGGCAGCAGATGGTCCGATGCCGCAGACTCGTGAGCATATTTTGCTATCCCGCCAGGTTGGTGTTCCCAATATCCTGGTATTTTTGAACAAGGCGGACATGGTTGATGATCCTGAATTATTAGAATTAGTGGAGATGGAAGTAAGGGATTTATTAAGTGAGTATGAATTTCCCGGAGAAGAGACTCCGATCATAACTGGTTCAGCGTTGAAGGCTTTGGAATGTGGGTGTGGAGATGGTGACTGTGACGACTGCAAAGTGATCTGGGAATTGATGGCAGCGCTTGATGACTACATTCCCATGCCTGAGCGTCAAAAAGATAAGCCTTTCATAATGCCGATAGAAGATGTATTTTCGATTACTGGTCGCGGGACAGTGGTGACTGGTCGGGTTGAGCGTGGTCAGATTAAAGTTGGCGAAGAAGTGGAGATTATTGGTTTTGAAGACAAGCCCCGCAAGACAGTGGCCACCGGTGTAGAGATGTTCCGCAAGTTGCTTGACTATGCGGAAGCCGGAGACAATGTTGGGATATTATTGCGTGGGGTGGATCGTGAATCGGTGCAACGGGGTCAGGTTTTGGCCAAGCCGGGTTCGATCAACCCGCATACAAAATTTGGCGCGGAAGTATATGTATTGAAAAAAGAAGAGGGTGGACGTCACACTCCCTTTTTCCAGGGTTATCGTCCCCAGTTTTATTTCCGTACCACCGATGTTACCGGAACAATCACCCTGCCAGAGGGTATGGAAATGGTGATGCCCGGTGATAATGTGAACATGGAAATTGAGCTGATTACTCCAATTGCTATAGAAGAAGGGGTGCGCTTTGCAATCCGTGAGGGTGGACGGACCGTAGGCGCCGGGGTAGTCACCTCGATTAGTGAATAAAAACAGGGATTAAAGTTAGCCAAACCTCTAATCGTAAACATTGGGGGGCGGGCAAAAACCCGCCTCCTAATTATGAAAGATTGTTGACAGGTTTGAGCTGATTATGATAAATTTTAAATCACGAATTTTGAAGACAGGTGGGAGTAACCAATGCGAGTAACCATTCATATGGCTTGTGAAGAATGTAAGGAAAGAAATTATACCACCCGCAAGAATAAGAAAAATAATCCGGACCGCCTGGAAATGAAGAAATACTGCAGTCGCTGCAAAGGGCAAACTGTACACAAAGAAACCAAGTAGCAGCTTTTCCTTTTGACAGGACAGGGCTTTACACAAATATTTATTTTTTAAAAGAGGTCTGAGTAATGAATTTTTTTAAACGAGCAAGTAAGTTCTGGCAAGAAGTCAGGTCTGAACTTAAAAAAGTGAACTGGCCTACAAAGCGGGAATTTAGCGTTTTTACCGGGATTGTGTTATCGGCAGTAATTGTAATTGGCATATTTTTCTGGATTCTCGATAGCATATTCCTGGCGATCCTACAGCTGGTTATTGGTTAAACCAGCCTCGATTAATTGAGCTATAACCTGGTATAGTTATTAGCTTTAAATTTTTAGTTTGATTATGGTTATATTGATTATGGTTATATAAGGAGAGTGAAGGGGCAGTATTGTTCCTCATGCTATGAATTCAGAATCTGGCTCCGGAACCGGCGACAAAATGAAAAACACACCAGTAAACGAAACCGATGAGACTGCAAACGGTGCAGAAGAAAGTGAAATCAAGAAAGAGTGGTTTGTGATTCATACCTATGCCGGTTATGAAAAACGGGTAAAAACTAACCTTGAACGCCGTGTTGATTCCATGGATATGAAAGATAAGATCTTCCGGATCATGGTTCCAACAGAAAAAGAGATAACCAGCCGTGGCGGCCAGAAAAGAACAGTGGAGAAAAAAGTTTTCCCCGGGTATGTGCTGGTGGAAATGGTCATGAATGATGATTCCTGGTACGTGGTCCGCAATACTCCCGGTGTGACCGGATTTGTCGGGCCCGGTTCCAAACCGGTACCTTTGAGTGAGAAAGAGGTTACCCATATCCTGCGGCAGGTTGGCGTTGTGGAAGGCAAACCGCGCATTGATTTTGATATTAACCAGGTGGTTCGGGTAGTGAACGGACCCTTTAAAAATTTTGAAGGAAAAGTTGAGGAAATTAACCAGGAAAAAGGGACTGTAAAGGTTTCAGTATCCATGTTTGGAAGGGAAACCCCGGTGGAGTTGGAGTTTCACCAGGTTATAAAATTTTAATGAGCACTGAAAAGCCCTGCAGGGCAAGATCAGTGGGGAGGTTAGATTAATGGCAAAGAAAAAACTACTCGCCCAGGTTAAGCTGCAAATCCCGGCCGGAAAAGCAACACCTGCGCCACCGGTAGGGCCGGCTCTTGGCCAGCACGGTGTTAATATTATGGCTTTTTGCAAAGAGTTTAATGAAAAGACGGCTAATGAAGGCGGGTTAATTATTCCGGTGGAACTGACGGTTTATGAGGACCGTTCTTTTAGCTTTATCACTAAAACTCCGCCGGCGGCAGTTTTGCTTAAAAAGGCAGCCGGTATTGATTCCGCTTCCGGCGAACCTAACCGGGTTAAAGTAGCTACCATTACACGTGATCAGGTTAGAGAAATTGCCAGGCAAAAACTGGAAGACTTAAATGCTTATGATATTGAAGCTGCGGCAAACATTATTGCCGGTACTGCTCGTAGTATGGGCATAGTCGTTGAAGGCAAATAAGCTTAATACCAGGCTTTTTAATGTACCAGCTTAAGCCGGTTATTTTTTACCCCGGCGCGCTAACTCTGATTTAACTAGCTTTGACTAAAAAAAGCATTAGTTTAATGATTAAAGTTTGCTGACAGTTAAATACAATTGTTATCCAGATTAAGAGAACTATTTGGTTTTTAATACAGTGGGAGGGTAAATAAGCCCGTTGACCACAGGAGGTTAGATTACATGGGAAAAAAAGGAAAGAAATACCGGGAAGCACGTACCCAGATTGACCGTGAAACCAGGTACGAACCCGAAGAAGCCCTGGGCAAAGTAAAAGAACTGAGCAACCGTTCATTTGATGAAACGGTTGAAGTGGCTTTTCGCCTCGGGGTCAATCCCAAGCATGCCGATCAGCAGGTACGGGGATCAGTGGTTTTACCGCATGGAACCGGCAAAACAGTTAGAGTGATTGTTTTTGCCAAGGGTGAAAAGATCAGCGAAGCTGAGGAGGCCGGTGCCGATCAGGTTGGTTCTGATGAACTGGTGGCCAAGGTCCAGGAAGGCTGGTTGGATTTTGATGTGGCCATAGCCACACCCGATATGATGAGCTCAGTCGGGAAGCTCGGTAAGATTCTTGGCCCGCGAGGGATGATGCCTAACCCGAAAAGCGGTACTGTTACCTTTGAAGTAGCCAAGGCAATTAGCGATATTAAGGCCGGAAAGGTTGAGTACCGGACTGAAAAAGCCGGCAATGTTCATGTGCCTATCGGTAAAGTATCTTTTGAGCATAACCAGCTGTTTGAAAACTTCCAGGCGATACTTGATGCCCTGGTCAAGGCACGTCCTACTGCAGCCAAAGGGCAGTACATGAGAAATATTACTGTAAGCTCGACTATGGGCCCGGGGGTAAAAATTAATCCCGGGGTGGGGATGAAAAAATAAGCCGTTAACTATCCTAAAAAAATAAATCTAGCTTTATTCCGGAGACAGCAGGAACGCTTCAGTTTAATAGCCCGGCAGGGCTTCCTGCTTAGGAAAATACTTCAGCTTATATGGGTCTTTATTTTTGACTGGATCCAGGGGGTTTTTCCGTTCTGCGGAAAGCCCCTTTTTAAATGGGCCCGGCCGCTTTTTTAACCTGGCGGTGATAACCACTCGTAGTTTTAGCAGTATTAACTACCGGCTGAAGGTAAAAGCATTTTTAGAGGGGCGGTACCTTTAGGGAGGCCCCGGGGTCTAAACGGGGCCAGATAAACAATAACTCCAGGCTTCTGTAAGCAGGGGCAAAAAAGCATGATTAATAAAAAATCCTGTGTTGTAAGGATCCTGAAAAATCTAGAGACAGGGTTGGATGTAGTTACTGATGGCAGTTGATAAAAGATTGAAACAGCGATGATGGCTGTATAGATAAAGGAAAAAGTACTGGTTTTAAAAAATCAAATTTCGGTTTAGGGGAGGTGAAAATAAGTGCTCACCAGGGAAGAAAAAGAAAAAATGAAGGATGAAATAGCTGAAGCCTTAAAACAAGCGGAGCTGATAGTGGTAACCGATTACAGGGGTTTGAATGTT
>PWMM01000258.1 GCA_003558195.1 Syntrophomonadaceae bacterium | reverse complement strand
TGGCATCAACCGGCAGGCGAGCGGTACTGTCAACGATAACCCGCAGTGGATCTTTACCATCAGCGCCTTCAATCCTGGTGGTCAACCGGGGATCGTCTTTTAAAACTGTTTCAATCCCAACCATTATGGCATCGCTTTGGTCTCTTAGCCGGTGAACAAATTGCCTCGATCTTTCACCGGTGATCCAGTGAGATTCTCCGGTCATAGTCCCGATTTTGCCGTCAAGGCTCATGGCTACCTTAATGCCAACAAAAGGCAGGCCGGTGGTTATGTATTTTATAAAAGCTTCATTTAAATGACGAGCTTTATGTTCCAGCACGCCTTTTTTTACTTTAACTCCTGCTTCTTCCAGGCGGGCAAACCCTCGCCCGGAAACGATGGGATTCGGATCCTGCATTGCAGCTACTACTCTGTTGATACCGGCTTTTATAATAGCTTCTGTACATGGTCCAGTCCGACCTTGATGAGAACAGGGCTCCATATTGACGTATAAAGTGGCTCCCTGTGCTCTTTCTCCAGCTTTTTTTAAAGCGATAATCTCAGCATGAGGGGAACCGGCATGCAGGTGATATCCTGTTCCCAAAACTTCTGAATCTTGAACCACTACAGCGCCAACCATAGGGTTGGGGCTGGTCCTGCCCCGACCCTGCCTGGCCAGGTCAAGGGCCATCCACATAAATCGATCGTCGGCATCCAACTACGCTCACTCCTTGCTCTAATAATAAAAAACCCTAAAGGCTAGTCAACACTTCAGGGTCTAAAGGACAAACCGGGCTCTTATTAGGCCGTTACTTCTCCCTTCCAGACTTTACTGTCGGCTTCGGATTTTCACCGAATCAACCTAGATAGGCTCGCGGGCTTAATTTCTTAGAAAGAAACATCACCGCCGGTTCGGAATTGAAGAAATTGCTTTCTTCTCACCTGACCCTGAAGTTAACGGTATCTGGATTATACCACATCTAGAATTATTTTCAAGCAAACCCCAGTGGCTTAAAAATCAAGCCTCAAAGTCAAAAGCGCTAACTTCACGAATTAAATGCATACCATTATCAGCCTTGAATACAGCCGAACCAGCTACCAGTACTGTAGCCCCGGCTGCAATGATTTCCCTGGCATTTTGGCGGTTAATTCCACCATCGACTTCCAGGATAGTTGAAAGTCCACGATCTTTAATTTCTCTTGCCAGAGCCTCAATTTTAGGTAGTGCAGCAGGAATAAACTCCTGGCCACCCTCACCGGGATTAACACTCATCACCAAAACAAGATCCAAAAGAGGCCAGATATAGTCTAAAACGCCAGGTGGTGTAGCCGGGTTTAAAGCTACTCCCGTTTTAATGCCCGCTGCTTTAATAATCCTTAAAACACGATCAAGATGAGCCGTAGCTTCATATTGTATGGTAAGCAGGTCCAGACCTGCTTCAACGAAAGGCTTGACCTGCCTTTCCGGATCTGTAACCATCAGATGAGCATCCATAAATAGTTCAGTATGCGGCCTTAAGGCTTTAACCACAAGAGGGCCTATCGTTATCGAAGGTACAAAATGGCCATCCATGATGTCAAGGTGAACCCATTCAGCACCATGCTTTTCAATTCTTTTGATTTCATCTCTTAAACAGCTAAAATCTGCCGATAAAAGCGATGGTGCAACTTTAGCAGACATCTAAAACCCCTCCCGGCATTTATTGTAGATATAGTTCCTGTATAAAAGTTTTATAGTGCTCGTAGCGTAGCGGGTTAACAGTATGCCCCAGTTCTTCATGAATCGCACAGCGCGGTTCGCTTATGTGCAAGCAGTCGCGAAAACCGCATTGACCTCTTAATTTTTCCAGTTCAGGGAAATAATCAGCAAGCTGCGGCGCAGTTAAATCTTTAAAATCAAGGCGGCTAAAACCCGGTGTATCAACCACGGATCCTCCCTGATCTAAAGGAAGTAAGGTCGCCTGACGAGTTGTATGCTTACCCCGGCCAATTTTTCCACTCACTGCAGCGGTTTGCAGAGAAAGCCCTGGTTGAATACTGTTGAGTAAGGTAGACTTGCCAACCCCGGACGGGCCAGCCAGGACCGAACAGCATCCGGCCAGGATATTTATTAGTTCAGCGATCCCACTTCCACTCAAAGCACTGGTAAAAAGAACCGGGTAAGGGAAAGGTTTCACACTGCTGATTAACTGTTGCACCTGTTCAGGAGTAATTAAATCTGTCTTGTTAAAGCAAGTTACAACCGGTAGAGTTTCTTTTTCAGCCAGAATAGCAATACGGCTGATCAACTGCCAATCACATTCCGGGTTTTTCAAAGAAACAACCACGACAACTTGATCAACATTGGCTACAGCAGGACGAGTTAAACAATTAGAGCGCGGCAAGTGCTTTTCTACTATGCCTTCACCTTCCGCATGACCTGCAGGCTCTTTAAGGGGCTGAAACACTACTTCATCTCCCACAATAAGGGTTTTGCTGCCTTTTTTTAAAGCCCCCCTGGCCCGGCAAATGTATTTTTTACCCTCTTGATCAAGGACAGTAAAAAACCCTCCTACCGCATTAATAACTTTTCCCTGGTGCAAGCATACCCTCCCTATTGGCCGACAATCAAATCTACAGATTGCCCCGGAAAGACCTCTGATCCCGGATCAGGTTCTTGTTCAACCACATGCCCGGAGGCTCCGACTGTAAATTTATAACGAATGCGTGGATTAAGATCATTGCCTTCCAGGTAGTCAACCGCTCCCCGCTCTGAATAACCGACCAAATCAGCCAGTTCAAAAGGGCCACGTCCTTCACTGACATAAACTACCACTTCTTCGCCTCGGGAAGCGGGAAAAGATTCTCCCGGCACCTGGCGAAAAATGGCCCCTTTTTCTATTTCTTCATGATGCTCGCTGACCACACTCATGGTCAGCTCTAAGTCTTCGAGGATAATTTCGGCCTCCCTTTCGGTCCGGCCGGTCAAATCAGGAATAATAACATATTCGGGACCCTGGCTAACATAAAGAATGACTTCCCTGTTTTCCCGAACCATTCTTCCCTCCGGGGGATCAGTTTTTACCACAGCTCCAACTGCAACCTGATCATCATAGAGGTAAATCATGTCAGTGTCAGGTATTAATCCCTCTTCCCTGAGGATTCTAACTGCATCATTCTGACTCATGCCTTTAACATCTGGCACTGCTACCTCAGGCGGTGAGAGCAAAAGGGTATTGAAGAGATAGAAACCACCGCTATAAAGTCCGCCCAGGAATGCAAAAATAAGTATAATTATTAATATAGTCTTCCATCTTCTGGCTAAAAAAGATTGTTTCTTTCCCGAACCATTATTGAAGGCAGGCCTTAAAATATGATCATCTTCGTCATCATCTGAATAGTAATTATTGTCATTTTTTGACTTTGTCAGCCGATGGCTTTTTTCTTCAGCGTAAAAAAGGTCTTCCAGTAACTCTCCTGCAGTTCCGTAACGGTCTGCCATATCTTTTTGGACCGCTTTAAGAATAATTTGCTCCAAGGCTTTTGGAAGTTCAGGAACCAGTTGACGAGGCGGCACAATTTGTTCTTGAATATGCTTCATGGCTACTGCAACCGGGTTTTCGCCACTAAATGGCACTTTTCCAGTCACCATTTCATAAAGAACAATGCCCAGTGAATATAGATCAGATTGTTTACAGGCTAATTCGCCCCGGGCTTGTTCAGGAGAAATATATTGAACAGAGCCAATGATTTCATCCCCCACTGTCACTGTGGCCCCATCTCCGGCGATGGCTATGCCAAAATCAGTTACCTTTACTTTACCAGTGCGGGAAAAAAGGATGTTTTGCGGTTTTATATCCCGGTGCACCACCCCGGCAGCATGTGCCTGCTCAAGGGCTCCTGCAATTTGCCGGGTAATTTTAACCGCTTCATAGACCGGCAATCTACCTTTGCGCCTGATGTAATCTTTTAAGTTATTACCTTCCACGTACTCCATAACCATGAAGTGAGTTCCATCTTGCTCCCCAACATCGTAAATGTTGACAATATTGGGATGTGAAAGGGCTGCTGCTGATTGAGCCTCCCGTTCAAAACGACGGATAAATGCTGCATCGCCAGTCATTTGATCTTTAAGTATTTTTACAGCTACAGTCCGCTTAAGAACTATATCCCGACCCCGATATACCCGGGCCATGCCTCCTTCGGCAATTTTTTCAATTAATTCATAGCGTCCTGCCATTATTTTTCCTACCATTAAAGATGTTAACCCCCAATACCGGTAGCAATAGCCACGGTAATGTTATCAAAGCCGCCCCTATCATTGGCCAGCTCTACCAGGTTCTCTGCCATCTGAGCTGGATTAATATTGTTTAGGCATTCTATTTTCAACTCTTCATCACTGACCTGGTTTGTCAAACCATCTGTACAAAAAACTAAAATGGCACCCGGCGCCAATTCCAGGTTGTAAAGATCTACTTCCAAATTATTGTCAATACCTACTGCACGAGTTAGAACATGGCGCTGAGGGTGGTTTTTGGCTTGTTCCGGTTTCACTTCCCCTGATTCAAGTAGCTTTTCCAGCAAAGAATGATCCCTGGTTATAAGTTCAATTTTATGATCATATATAACATAAGCCCTGCTATCACCAACATGCCCGACGGTGAGATGGTTACCATAAAGCAGGCCTGCGGTCATAGTTGTTCCCATCCCACTTTTAGAGGAATTTTTAATCGCTTCAGATATAATTGTTATATTGGATTGCAGGATTAGATCTTTTAAAACTTGATTGCGCTGTTCTATTGATGCTAAAGAATGGCGATTGAGCTCTGCCCATAAATCTTCTGTTGCTTTAATCGCAAGAGCACTGGCAACATTACCAGCCTGATGGCCGCCCATTCCATCAGCAACTGCCAGCAAAGCTAGTTCTGAAGAAGATTTAGCAAAACAGCTATCCTCATTTCTAGATCTTTCTTTTCCCCGGCTGGTTTTACTGGCTACCTCTAGGTTGATAGAAACTC
>PWMM01000127.1 GCA_003558195.1 Syntrophomonadaceae bacterium | reverse complement strand
GATCCTGTTAACTGCTGGAGACGGCCCGGATTATCATGGAGCTATCTATTATGGAGACGAAGAAGAACTTTTATGGATTAAGTCGAAAGTTAAAGATGAAGATGCAATCAGCTTTATTGAAAATATTGGAGAACATATTCAGGCTGCACCTGATCAGATTGAGGAGATAAACGGTTATATTCACTTTGAAGCGGCAGGTCAACCGGGCCTGGTTTGGCATGATGATGATGATCATAACCAGGCCCTCTTAGTAATATCTGGTCCAGTTTCCCCAGAGCAGCTTGAAAGCCTTACCGGTGAATCAGATTGATGTTAAGACTCTTTTACCCTTTCTAATCATAAACTATTGGTTCAGCTTTAAGGGGCATGCCTGGTTTATTAACGAAAAGGCATTACTTGCTCTGATTTAATGATGGCTATTTTTCAAGGTACTTCATCATTTTACGCAGCTTTTGACCAACTTTAACGATTAAATGATTCTCTTCCTGCTTTCTTAATGCATTAAATTTAGGCTGATTAGCCTGGTTTTCGGTTATCCACTCCAGGGCAAACTGCCCGGTCTGGACTTCTTCTAAAATGGTTTTCATTTCTGCCCTGACTTTGTCGTTAACGATGCGAGGGCCCCTGGTAAAATCGCCATATTCTGCAGTATCACTGACTGAATAATGCATTTTTTCCAGACCACCTTCATAAATAAGATCAACAATTAACTTTAATTCATGAAGACATTCAAAATAAGCTATTTCAGGCTGATAGCCCGCTTCAACAAGTGTTTCAAAGCTGGCTTTAATCAGGGCAGAGGTTCCTCCACAGAGGATTACCTGTTCCCCGAAAAGATCAGTTTCAGTCTCTTCCTGGAAAGTAGTTTCAATTACACCGGCCCTTGTACAGCCAATCCCTTTGGCATAAGCCAGTGCAAGATCTTTTGCTTTGCCGCTGTAATCCTGGTGGATGGCCAGCAGACCTGGAACGCCGGCTCCCTCCTGGTGCAATCTTCTTACCAGGTGTCCCGGGCTTTTAGGGGCAATCATGAAAACATCAATATTTTCTGGCGGTATGATTTGGTTGTAAAGAATATTAAAGCCATGGGAAACTACCAGTGCTTTTCCTTCTTTTAAATTGGGCAAAACTGATTCTTGATAGACAGCAGGTTGATGGCTATCACCAATTAAAAATTGGATAATATCAGCTTTCTCTGCGGCTTCATCAACCGTGGCGACTTCTAAGCTGTCCTTTATAACTTGATCCCAGCTTGCGCTGCCTTTCCTCAAACCGACGACTACATCTAACCCGCTGTCCTTTAAGTTCTGAGCCTGGGCATGCCCCTGGCTGCCGTAACCTAAGACAGCGATCGTTTTGTTTTTTAAAATACTTAAATCTGCGTCCTGGTCATAATACATTTTTGCCATGGTTATATCCTCCTAAATATTAATTTGTTTGTATTGCTCAGCCAGTTGCGGGTTATTGACTAAACTGCCTGCAATAATTAGCCTTGCAAAGGTTTTAAATGTCGAAAGCTTTAAGATCTTGGCATCGATTTTCCGCTCAGGATTTCATGATCAGAAACTGGCTTTTGAATCTTACTTTATGACCGGTTTTCTAACTGCCGGTTTGCTCCTGTTGTTGCCAACACTTAAATATTGATTACTCGTTCACCTGAGTCTAGTTGCAGGAATGCCAGATACTTATTAAACAGGCCGAGCATTCACAATAACATTACTAATTAGCTGTTTTTAACAAAACTCCTGCCTTTATTTTATTAAAGTTTGCCTGGAAATGGTCAAGTCCAGTTTTGTCTGTAAAAAGTCTGGCTGAGCTCATGCGGCATCACCGTCATGCTCATTGTCCATCTCTACACTAACTGCATTTTCTTGAATCAGGCCTATTTTTTCGCAATTCAAGGACATGCTTTTGTTCGATCTCTGAAAACCTGACCCTCCCGGAAATTCTAAGTTTAAACTGGTCCGGTCTTATTTGCCGGCTGTTAGCGTAGTTATAGGGCCCAAAAACCAACGGGTAAAGTTTGCAAAGTGTTTACATATTACCTTCAATTGCTTATATAGCAGTCTTTTAAAGGTTTCAACCTGCAGTGGCTGTTTATGCTTATGTTATAATCAAGGTATTATTATAATACCAGTGCTAAACTAGTTGGTGTAGAGTTTAGCAGGTTGATAGTAAGGATTTAATAGTTCCGAAAGCTACCTTAGGCGAAAGGAATACTGCTTGAGCTGCCTGGAGGAGCTAAACGGAACCTGCTTCACATATTCTTTTCAATCTAATAGTAGTAAAAATTGTTATAAGGAGCACTTAATCAGTGTTATGGAAATGTTACTTGAATTTGGTTATTTTATTAATCAGTCTACTAATGTAATAGTGCTCATTATAACACAATTTGTAAATGGTCTGCTGGTAATTCATAAAAATGTAAAAGTCAATTACACCAGAAAAATAAACCATTTTCTGCTTTTTTTTGTACCGATTTATTTAAACCGGGGCTATGCCCACGAGCAGGCTTTTGAGCTCTATGCTTTAGGAGCAATACTTGCTGTAGCAAAATTTATTTTTTATATTAAGCCTATCCGCGACCGGGTCTATTTCATTCGGGTAATGTTTCATTCTTTTGATCGCCCGGAAGATCGACCGTATACCCTGTTATGGATTGTTACTCAAACAGCGGCAGGATATATTATCCTTTTACCGGCCAGCATTATTTTTGCTCAATATGATCTTTTTCATTTGGTGGTTATCCCTATTCTCATATATGGTATTGGTGACGGCCTGGCTGAACCAGTGGGGGTCCGATTTGGCAGGCACAAGTACCAAACATTTGCGTTGTTTTCTCGCAGAACCTATATCCGGACTCTCGAAGGCAGCGCCATGGTTTTCATAACCGGCTTGGTTGTTGTCGCTGCTTTTTATAATTACTTTTCAACCCTCCAATTCATTGTGGCTATGGCTGTTATCCCCCTTTTGCTGACCCTGGTGGAGGCTTTTTCACCTCATACCTGGGATTCACCAACGATGTTTTTTGCTGGCTATCTCGCTCTTTTTGGTATTATGGTTCTGCTTTAAGCCGGCCTTTTATTTAAGTTGTCATTAATGTTATAGTAATAATAAGAAGCTTTTTAAAAACAGGGGCATGATGTTTATGCATAATAGAATTATTTACTGGTCAAAAGGTAAGGTTTTAGTTTCAGTAATACTGCTTGGCTTATTATGCAGTGGCTGCCCGGCTGAAGAAGCAGTAGAGCCGGAAAAGAAGATTCTTCTTGCTGCCAATGAGCATTTTATTGTTGAGGAAGAAGGATTAAGCCTGCTTGAAGAAAAATATGGCTTGGTTTTCGATGAAATTTATGAAATGACTGTGGGGCTAACCCATGAAGCCCTCAGGATAGGTGATGTTAATGTCGCAATTGGTTTTACAACTGATGGGAAAATTAAAGAATTAGATCTGGTCAAATTAAAAGATGATCAGAGTGTTTTTCCTGTCAGCAACCCTGCTCCCCTCATTCGAGATAAAGTGTTAGATCAGTATCCCCAGATTGAATCCATTATGGCTGAAATCTCCCCGCGGTTGGATAACAAAACCATGATTGAATTAAATTACCAGGTTGATCTGGAAGAAAATGAACCGGTGGATGTGGCAAGAAAATGGCTCCTTGAAGAAGGGTTAATAACAAGTAAAGATATAGCTCCCCTTTCCGGCGATGTGGTTGTTGTTAGTTCAAAAGAGTTTGTAGAGCAAAATATTCTGGGCCAGATTACCACCCTTGCCTTAGAAGATGCCGGAATTCCGGTTAAAAAAAGAGAACCAATTGCCGGCACAGAGGCGATCAGAAGGGCAATCCTCTTGGAAGGTATTGATTTATACTGGGAGTATACCGGTGTTGCCTGGCAGGAAATATATGAAAAAGAAGAAAGGCTAAACGATCCGGAACAACTTTTTAAGAAAATATCTGAAAAAGAGGCCAGGATTGGTCTGACCTGGCTGGATTATGCGCCTTTAAATAAAACCTATACCCTTATGATGCGCCGTGAAGATGCAGTTGCTTTTGAAATAGATACTATCAGTGATCTGGCAAAATGGGCTGAGCAGGTTCAAGCGGGAGAGTCGCAGTAATGGAATTACCTCCTTTATCAGGCAATATATTTTCTAAAAGTCACAAAACAGAACAAATGTGCCGCTGGTTTTGCTTGTTTTTAACTGTTTTTCTCTCTATTATTCTTTACCAGTTCTGGTATCCGCTTCGTGACACCGAGTTTACCTATTCAATTGTTTCTACTACTGTTTATAACCCCCTGTTGCTCTATTTATTTAGAGTAATTACTACACTTGGCAGTGAAGGGTTCTTTTTGGTATTCCTGTCTGCTATATACTGGTCGTACAACAAATCGCTAGGCTTTTGGGGTTTAATCTTGATGCCCCTGGCCATTTTTGTAACCAGTGAAATACCCAAGGATATTATTAGGCTGCCCCGCCCTGATGTGCGCGGTGTTACCGTTCCAACTTATACCTTTCCCAGCGGCCATACATCAGGAGCGGTCAGTGTTTGGGGCTATATGGCAATCATGCTCAAAAAACGCTGGCTTTGGATTTGGTCAGTGGTTATAGTTATTTTGGTTGGACTTTCCAGGGTTACTTTAGGTTACCATTACCCGGGAGATGTTATCGGTGGCATTGTCACGGGAATAATATTTTTAGCCTTTTTTTTAATGATAGGTATAAACATGATTGAAACCAGAATGCATGAAAAGGTTACCTTTTCAATTCTTATATTATTAGCGTTGATTGTTCCAATTGGCCTATCTTTGCTTCCCGCCACCTATGCTCCAAATTTAATGGGTTATTTAGCCGGAGCAGGTGTTGGGCGGCTCCTTGAAAAGGAAAATTTAAATTTTAACCCGGATGGTCAATGGTATCAACACCTGGCCAGGTCTTTAATCGGTATGTTTGTCATAGCACTGATCATCCTGGAGTTGGGGGCT
>PWMM01000054.1 GCA_003558195.1 Syntrophomonadaceae bacterium | reverse complement strand
CAGGAAAATAAAACCCCCTGCTTCCATGGCAGAAGATAAATGAACCTGTTTATTCTCTGGTACTTTTGGAGAACGAATCCTGCGTCCAGCCATAAATAATCACCTTCCTTCATCCTATAAATAATTACTTGTAAGCGTTATTAAGATAAAACCATTTCTTTTTTAAACTTTTTAATTAATATCCCCAGTCATTTCAACCGCTAGCGTTAACCACTGAGCAGAAACCGTCCAAATAGAAGCAACTTAGAATTCAAGCCAGGCAAGCAACCTTGAAAACATAAAAATGCCATTTCCATCCAACAGCTGGTGAGCCCGCAACTTTATGAGGAACTATCCCAAGTCTAATCCATCTGCATTACAGATGGTTTCCGGGTAATCTCCTTCCAGGTAAGCCAAAATATTGGTTGCGACTGCTTCAGCCATTCTATAAGTAGATTCTTCAGTAATTCCTCCGAGATGAGGAGAGAACACCGTATTTTCTAATTTGAACAGCTTAGAACTGCAATCTATGTTTGGTTCAGCATAAAATACATCCAGTCCTGCGCCGGCAATTCTCTTCTCCACTAAAGCCTGGGTTAAAGCATCCTCATCCAGTATGCCTCCCCTTGCCGTATTTATAATTATTGCTGTAGGCTTTAATAGGCCTATTTCTTTTTCACCGATAATATTTTTTGTGCCCGGTATTAAAGGGACATGCAATGACAATACATCACATAGAGGCAACATGGTCTCTAAATCAGAATACAGTTTTATATCTAACGAGTCTGCCACTGCAGGATCTACATAGGGATCAAAGGCTACCACAGACATGTTCAAACCACCTTGAACCATTTTAGCAAGTTTAGAACCAATGGCTCCGATACCAACCAGCCCAAGGACTTTATTACTTAACTCTATTGGCCTTAATTCATCACGAGCACCAAATTGATCACTTCTTACCACCTGGTCGCAACGTAAGATTTTTTTTGACACCGTCAGCATTAAAGTTAAAGCATGTTCAGCAACTGATACTGCATTTACCGCCGGACAGTTCAATACTGCAATCCCTTTTTCCGTTGCAGCTTCAACATCAATGTTATCTAGTCCTGTTCCGGCCCCGGAAATGGCTTTTACACTATCTGCGACCGCTATAATTTCCCTGGTCATTTGAGCCGGAGCCCTGAGCACGATAGCATCAAATTTTTCTTCTGACAGCATTTTTTTTAAGTTTTCGGGGCTGTAGTTATTGGTTCTTGTGACCTGAGCTGCTTTTTCTAATATTTCTTCGCCAATTCGGTTGTACATGGGTAAAATTACTAGAACCTTTTTAATGGCAATCTACCTCCAGTATTTTAATGCGCTCATTTATCAAAATATAATCTTTACTTCCCTCCCTCTTGAGATCCAGGGTTTATGGTGCAACCTTACCAGGCCAGGGCTTACATTTAGATATAAACATTTAAAAATACTACTCCCAAAGTCACCAGGACAGCTCCAACGCACAGTCGTAAATTAATTTTTTCTGCTTCTTTTAAAAATAGCCAGGCCAAAAATATTGTCAGTAGAGGTTGAATATTTCTTATTGCGGTAGCTTGCCAGACTGGGATTAGCGTAAAGGCTGTAAACAGGGCATATCCGCCAACTATATGCCCAAGACTGGCAACGGCGTAGTAAATAATACTATAGCGATCGATTTGACGAAAAGGGTTAAACGTTCCGGATTTAACAATACAAACAATTGCAAATACCACTAACGCCGTGATTAATCCGATTACATAACCGGTATTTGCAGTGGCCCCTAAATTTATTGCAGCCCCCCTTGCTATATGTGAAAGGGACATGGCGAGCCCACCCAGTAGCGCAAAAACACCCCCGGAGATTTTCGTCTTTTCAAAAAGAGATAGAGTTCCGACATGCTCGCGAAAACCGACTACAACAATTCCTGTTATGATCATCAGCACAAATAATAATCCTAAAATGCCAGGCCTTTCACCCAGTATAATAATTGCAAGCAATGTAGCAAAAAGAGGATTGGAACCTCCTCTCAAAGCGGAAGCGTGAGAAGCACCAATCTGCGCAATCGCAGTAGTTAAAAATATACCTCCCAGGAAATCTCCCAATCCACCTTGCAGGATAAGCAGTATGACCGCTAAAAACGATAATTCTTTAAAGTCTTGAATAACATCCAGGCCATAAAATGATGCCAAAAAGGCGCCGATAATAAAGGCAACCAGGGACATGAATGAAATAACAAAGCGTATTTCCCAAAGATTTCCGGCATTCTTCCCCATTAAGCCCCTGCGGGTAAATACTGTTTGACAGGTAAACCCTAAAGCTGAGAGTAAAGCCAAAAATCCACCCATGCTTAAGCTCCTTGGTCAGTTATTCACATATTTTTTTTCTCACCCTTTTTACATTGCTGGGCAGGGGCAGGGCTTATAAAGAGTTTGCCATGCTCGTAGCAAGCAAATGTTATCACTGGTCACCTTGCATGGAGCAGATCGGTGAGTCTGAAACCATAGATGATGAAAACCTTCGGTTTTAAATATAATTTGTACAGCTGACAATGACCATCGCCTTTGGTGAACCGCCACCAATCCAAACTCCAGCACAGCTGAGCAGTAATATTTTCAAGTGATTCCAACACTGCTGTAAATATTCAACGTAATAATTTATGTCCATATCTCAGGGTTAACAATATTTTTCGGCTTTACGCCCTTTAATACATCAATGGTTGCTTGAGCGATATCCTGAGCCATTCGAATTAAAGCTCCATCGGTCATTGCGGCCATGTGAGGGGTAACCAGGATATTATCGAGTTCAAAAAAAGGATGTTCTGGTGCAGGTGGTTCCTTCCCATATACATCTACCGCTGCTCCGGCAATCCTTTTACTTTTTAAAACTTCGTACAAATCCTTTTCATTTACGATTCCACCACGCGAAATATTGATTAAAAAGGCAGTAGGTTTCATTAAATTTAACAGCCTTTCATTTACAAGATCTAACGTTTCTTCATTTAGGGGAACATGGATTGAAACAAAATCAGTAGCTTTAAAAATATCATCAATCGATTCGACGGGCTCAACACCTAGCTCCTTCATTATTCTTGGATCTATATAGGGGTCATAACCATATACCCTCATCGAAAACCCTTGAAGAGCGATTTTTGCTGTTATACGGCCAATTCTACCCACGCCGACTATGCCCAAAGCTTTACCACACAACTCTAAAGCATTAAAGCCATGTTTATTGACCATCCCAGGTAAAGAGGCCTGCTGGTTGAAAAACCCCTCTCTCAAGGCACCTTCAGCTTCTCTAAGTTTTTTAGCTAAAGAGAGAATAACGGCGATGGTGTGTTCGCCGACAGATAAAACATTTGCGTCAGGGACATTTATAACAGCTATGCCCATTTCATTGGCAGCCTGCAGGTCAATATTGTCAATACCACCTCCGTGCTTACCGATAACTTTTAATCTTTTACCCTGTCGTATGATATTTCCCGGCAGTGGGCTACTACGCATGATCAGAGCATCGGCATCGCCAATTTCCTCTGCAATAGATTGCTCAGAATTATCTTTAGCAATTTTGACCCTGGCTTCCGTTTGTAAAAGATCAAGTCCCACTTTATGAATGGATTCAGCCAGCAATACTTTCATAACCTTGTAATACCTCCATTGATAATTATAACACCATGCCTTAGCTGTTAAGCTTAATAAGCAATAAACATAAGAAGGGTTTAACCCTTAACTGGTGAGACTCACCGTTATATGATATTATGCTAAGTATTATCTAGCCCTGATAAATCGTTGACACTGAAGTTTTAGGTATGCTGTTTCTTTAATCCACTTGATCATGGACCAGTGAAAATAATCTTACTTTAAACATAAAATTTAATCTTATAACACAGGGGGTAATCTTTTTTGAGCTACACAGTTTTAATACCACAAAGCATAGACGAGATCGGAGAAAACTACCTTTTAGAACGTGGCTACAGAATAAAAACATGCGAGCCTACTATCGATAGCTTAAAAAAAGAAGTAGCAGACTGTGATGCAATTTTAGCAAGAACCGTTCCTCTCCCTGCCGAAGTAATTAAATTAGCCAAGCGGTTAAAAGTGATTGCCAGGCATGGTGTGGGTGTTGACAATATCGATATCCAAGCAGCAACGGAAATGGGAATATATGTTACCAATGCCCCTTTTTGTAATGAAAAAACGGTAGCTGAGCATGCACTGGGCTTAATTATCGGGCTTGCTAAAAACCTGGTTTACTGTGACAAGGAGCTCCGGCGGGGCAATTATAGTATTAGAGAACAAATCACTAACATCGACCTGGAAAATAAAGTTTTAGGGATCATCGGACCAGGTAAGATCGGAACATTATTATCAAAGAAAGCAGCGCTTGGTCTAAACATGGTAGTGATCGGCTATCATCCCAGCCGTCCTAAAGAAAACCTGGGAAATGAAATAACAATTACAAATGACTGGAATTATCTTTTTTCCACTGCCGATTTCATCAGTCTACACCTACCGGTTACAGATAAAACAAAAAATATAGTTGGAAAAAAGGAATTTTCCATGATGAAACCTACTTCTTATATTATTAATACTGCCAGGGGAGAGCTGATTGATGAACCAGCCTTGATCGATGCTTTAAAAAATGGAGCAATCAGCGGAGCCGCTCTCGATGTTTATTCAAAAGAACCTCCTTCCAAAAGTAATCCGCTCTTTGCTATGGACAATGTTATTCTAACTCCCCATAATGCAGCGCACACGGTTGAAGCTAAAAAGCGAATGGCTCTCTGTGCGGCTCAATGCATTGATGAGGTCCTCTCCGGAAATAAGCCAAGCTGGCCCTGCAACCAGCCAGCCTGTTCTTAAACTTATCCTTAATCACCGATTTTCGCGTTCACTAATTTAATAAACATTTTACCACAGAACATTTTCTAAAACCCTATTAGTAAAGGATATTTTACCTCTCACCTATACGAAAAAATCTCAAAACTTTAT
>PWMM01000264.1 GCA_003558195.1 Syntrophomonadaceae bacterium | reverse complement strand
GAGCGGTTCTCTAAAACCGGGCAGCTTTCCTGCCGGTATTTAACCCCGGGTTGTTCTTTCAGTAACAACACCTTCTTTCATGGTTATCTCTCCACCAACAATAGTATATTCCGGAGCGCCTTTCACGCGTTTGCCGGCAAAAGGTGTATTGCACGATTTAGAGTACCATTTAGCGGGTTCGATTATGAACTGGCGATCAGGATCAATGATGGTCACGTCAGCCGGATTGCCCTGCTTTAAACTGCCACCAGGCAAATCGAGAACCCGGGCCGGTGCGCTGCTTAATTTTTCTATAAGCAGGGGCAGGGTCAAATCTTTTATCCGATCAGAGGCCAGCTCGTCCAGCATCAGGGGTAGCGTAGATTCCAGGCCGGCTATCCCGCAGGGAGCAAAATCATACTCCACGTCTTTATCATCCGGGTGATGGGGTGCGTGATCCGAAGCAATAACATCGATAGTCCCGTCAAGCAAACCTTCCCAGAGGGCCTGCCGGTCCTGTTCAGTGCGCAACGGGGGGTTAACCTTGGTGTTAGTATTATAACCGGAATTTTTGACCAGGCGGTCGGTTAACAATAAATGATGGGGCGTTACTTCCGCTGTCACATTCAGCCCACTTGCTTTGGCCCGGCGCAACAAATCAACAGAGCCGGCGGTTGAAAGATGGGCAATATGCAATCTTCCACCGGTAATCTTTAAAAGCATCAGGTCGCGGCTGATCATGGCTTCTTCTGCAGCAGCGGGAATACCGCGCAGACCTAAGATGGATGATACGGTTCCTTCATGCATCATCCCCCCCGCCGCCAGGTGCAAATCTTCTTCATGAGCAATCACGACCGCACCGATTCCAGAAGCATAATGAAGGGCATTGCGCATCATCATACCATCCATAACCGGCTTGCCATCATCTGAAAAACCTACTGCTCCGGCAAGCTTCATCCGGCCCATTTCGGCCATTTCCCTGCCCGCAAGACCCTTGGTTAAAGCGCCGATAGGGTAAACCCGGGCTGCCGCCCCGGCAGCTTTTTTACGCACATAACCGATCATGGCAGGGTCATCGCCAACCGGGTCGGTGTTAGCCATAGCAGCCAGTGCTGTAAAACCGCCGGCTGCAGCCGCCCTGGTTCCAGATTGAATATCTTCTTTGTATTCCTGTCCGGGATCTCTCAGGTGAACATGAATATCAATCAACCCCGGTGTTACTATTAAACCTTCAGCCTCAATTACTAAAGCGCCGGCTGGTGTTTCAAGACCGGGCTCTATCCTTTCCACCAGGGAGTCCTTGAGCAAAACATCGGCGATCTGGTCATAATCGCGGGCCGGATCAATAACCCTCCCGCCTTTAATCATCAACTCTGTCATTGTTCTTTTGTCCCTCCCAGCAAAAGATAAAGCAGCGCCATCCGGACGGCCACACCTGAAGCGGCCTGCTCCAGCACCACTGAACGCGGCCCATCGGCCAGCTCTGAACTGATCTCGATACCCCGGTTCATAGGCCCGGGATGCATGATCAAAAGATCTTCTTTGGCCCTGGATATTTTCTGAGGCGTTACCCCGTAAAGCTGTGCATATTCACGCATACTGGGGAAAAGGCCATTTTCCTGGCGTTCTTTTTGCAACCTGAGGGCCATAACCACATCAGCTTCTTCTGCCGCTTCTTCTAAATCATGATAATACTTGACTCCAAAGGCATTAATGTCGGGAGGCATTAAAGTGGGAGGACCGGATACTACTACCTTTGCCCCCATTTTTTGCAATCCCCACAGGTTCGAACGGGCCACCCTGCTGTGGCGGATATCACCTACAATGGTGACCTTTAGGTTTTCCAGACGGCCTTTCTTTTCCCAGATAGTAAACATATCCAGCAAGCCCTGGGTAGGGTGTTCATGCATGCCATCGCCGGCATTAATAACCGAAGCTTCCACGTTATGGGCTAAATAATGAGCAGATCCGGAAACCGGATGTCGCATAATAACACATTCAATTCCCATTATTTCAACATTCCTGACCGTGTCCTTTAAAGTTTCCCCCTTGACCAGGCTGGAAGAACTACCGGCCACGCTGACCGCATCAGAACTCATGTATTTTTGGGCCAGCTCAAAACTGGCCTTGGTCCTGGTACTGGGTTCGTAAAAAAGGTTTAATACAGACCGCCCCCGCAGGGCCGGTACTTTTTTGATTTTACGCTGCATTATCTCCCGCATGGAACGGGAAGTCTCCAGGATCAAGGTTATCTCTTCAGCAGAAACCTCCTCCAATCCCAGCATATCTTTGCGTCTTAACATCTGCACCTGTTTAAATACCTCCTCATACCATAGAAAACCGGGCACCTTCTGCAGGCCTCTTTTTAATCACTTTTCTTTTCCAGGATATCAACCCTTTCTTCCTGATCAACCTCCTTCAGTTTCACTTCCACCAGCTCACTACGCGAGGAAGGCACATTTTTGCCTACATAATCAGCCCTGATCGGAAGTTCGCGATGCCCGCGATCGATTAAAACGGCCAGCTGAATACTGGCCGGGCGGCCCAGGTCAATTAACGCGTCCATGGCCGAACGGATGGTCCGCCCGGTAAACAGGACATCATCGATAACAACAACGTGCTTTCCAGTTAAATCAAAGGAAACATCGGTAGTGTGAACAACAGGTTGGTCATGCCTTTCAATCAGATCGTCACGGTAGAGGGTTATATCAAGAATACCTAATGGGATTTCGAGTTTTTCAATTTCCTGCAAGTACTTCTGCATCCGTTTAGCCAGAGGGACACCACGGGTGTGAATACCGATCAAAACTACGTTATCAATGCCCCTGTTATGTTCAATTATTTCATGGGCAATACGGCGGAGGGCCTGCTGCATCGATTTTTCATCCATAACTGTTGCCTTATGGTGCAGCTCCATCTTATCACCTCCTTTCCCGCCCCCGCATGTGCGGCGAACGGAAGAATCCTGGCACAAGATCTATCATAGGCATTTTATTGCTGTAGCCTGGTTAAACCCCGGTTCTTTACGATTATCTTAAGCTCTTTCACCGGAACATGACCGCACAGCCGGTTCTGTTTCCAGGTACAAAAAAACCACCCGAAGCCGAAGTTGAGTGCGGGCGGAAAAAAGTTAAACTGCCGCCCCTTTGCCAGCCTCACAGGACTACTCTTAAAGGGTGCCAGGCTGTAAAAAGTTTAGCACCTGCCGCTGACCCTGTCAAACTTTTTCGACCGGTTTTTAATGCTTATTATCTCCCCCGGGGCAGCCATCTATCCCATGAATAGATTTTGCCCGAGCAGCCTGCATGGAGAATCCAATACGCTGCTGCTTTAAGCCCGGGCCAGGCCCTCTAAATAATTATGATCTCTGAACTACGAAGATGCTAGTCTGTCCTATGTATCTCTCTTTTTCCTGGCATCCCCGGTTTTCAGTTATTCACAGGCTCTTCAAGTTCATTTTCTTGATCAGGATCAGAACCGTCTTCTAAACCCTGTTCTGGTGGACCATTTTCTGCTTCATCTTCCTGGTCAGGCTCTTCTTCCGGCTCCGGTTCTGGTTCAGGATCCGGTTCCGGTTCAGGTTCCGGTTCTACTTCAGGTTCCGGCTCCAAGCCTGGATCTTTTTCAGGCTCCGGGTCTATTTCAGGAACCGGTTCGGTTTCAAGCTCAGGCTCTGCTTCCGGCTCTTCCAGTTCAGGGGCCATCGGTCCGGGAAGGATTAACTGCTGCCGTTGCTGAACTGTAAGGCCGAAGATCTTCTCGATAATCCTGACTCTTTCTATCTCGTCAATAACCAGGTACCAGATATTTCGGCCATCACGTTCAGAGAGTTGACCGCTTCCACTGAAAACAGCCGTTTCAATTTCAGAAGCATTTACCCGCAATCCAAACAGGCCCAAGGTCAGGAGCCGGGGTAAATTGAGATTCGTATCAACATTTTCCCTGAAAGCCAGGTAAAAAGATGGTATACGGGGAATATTGGCCGGCTGCTTAAAATTATCGAAAAGGGCGATCATGATGTTGCGCTGCCGCTCGGTACGGCCACTTTCGCCTCCTTGAAATCCGGCCCTGTTACGGACATAGTACATAAATTTTTTACCGTCCAAAAGCTGATACCCCTCTTCAACCAGGAGCCTGCCCCGCCCAAAATCGCTTCTCACTTCAGTTTCTACATCGTAATAAATCCCGCCCAGGCGATCTATTATCTCCTCTACTCCCTGCATATCGACAACGGCATAACCGTGCAGGGGAACGCCTCCCAAAAAGTCAACAATGGTTTTAAGGGTAGTTTCAATTCCACTGTGATAGCGATTCTGGCCGGCCTCAGCACGGTAATGGCCGTACATAAAGGAATGGTTAATCTTATCGTAAATATTAGTACCGTGAATATTTACGTAACTGTCTCGCGGGATACTGACCAGCGAAGCAGTTCCTTGCCGGTAGTTAAAAGCAGCAATAAGGATTAAGTCAGGACGGTAAAGGTTTTGTTCTTCCTGTTCAGATACCGGACCATCAAATCCGAGCAGGGCAATGTTAATTGTATTCTTGCCGGTTAAATCCAGCCCGCTTTTAGGACTTATGTCAGTTTCAACAGCAGCAGTAGTGAAAAGCAAGGCCGGAAAATAGGCAAGAATCGCTCCTGCAACCACTAGCAGGACCAGCAAAACCAAGATCAGCTTCAAAAAGGGAAAGCTTCTTTTGTGACGATCTTTTCTACCCATCTTTACACCTGCCTTTTAATGATAAGCAGACTTTAAACGGATTCTAAAAACAAGCCGTAAAGATCAGCCATCAATGCTTGAACAAACCAATTCTAACCAAAGTATGACAGCACAGTTTAGAGATGCCTAAAAAGTGCTTATTTTATCAAGCGGAAATAGCCTGATCAAGACCCTGCCCTGGATATTATTTAGCGGCACCGGGCCAATTTGCCTACTATCACTGCTCCTGTTTCGATTATCACCCATAACGAAGATATGTTTTTCAGGCACTTGCACCGGCTCAAAACCGGCAACCATGGGCCCGGCAGTGTAGTCTTCTTCCAACCGGTCCCCGT
>PWMM01000122.1 GCA_003558195.1 Syntrophomonadaceae bacterium | reverse complement strand
GAGGGCTATCTTCAACCCATGCACCTGTATATTTACCACGCTGCCACTCTTTATTGCTAACCCGGGTGACTTCAGGTTCCTGCGCCTGTTCTTCAGTTTGGGTATCAGGTTCCTGCGCGGGTTGGGGTTGTTCCTGTCTTTGGGCTGCTTGTGTTGGTTCAGTTTGAGTTGTTTCTTCCGGCAGTTCTGGTTCTGAAAGGTCTTGTTCTTCATTATTATCATCTTCATCGTTTGTAGTATCTTTAGGTTTTAATGGTTCTGCCGTTTCCCATTCGATGCTCCTGTGCTCTAAATTAAGCCATTCAGGAAGCCCGCCTTCTTCAGGAGCTGTAAATTCTTCAGGTTCTTCTTCTTGGCTGGATAGCATGCCACAGCCTATAAGCCCAACAGATACAAGTAATACCAGCACTGTTAAAAAGGCGATTTTTAAATTAGGCATCAGGATCCCTCCTCATTTAAGCCTGTTTGTGTCTTAAAGCCTAATTATATAATAATACAATCTTTATGTGTGGGCATTATAACCGAAGTTTATTATTAAATCAATAGTGATGATTTTTTAAATGTGTTTTAGATGTTCTAATCTGGTTTGTTGTTGTCCCTTTATGTTATAATATAATTCGCATTCCGGCATTTTTATTAGCCGAGATAGAAAAGTTTTGATATGATTGGTGGGAGGTATAATTATGTCTGATATAAAGACCTGTCCATTTTGCTTAGAAGAAATACCGGCAAGGGCAATTAAATGTAGATACTGTGAATCGATGGTCGATGATGTTCCTCCAGGAGTATCCAGTAAATCTAGCAGCCATCAGGAATCACTATACCATGATCAGGGTCGTCCGGATACCCCTCCTGGCATGCATTACCAGCCAGCTTCGGAGCAAAAAAAAGGCAAGAAATTTCTCATACCCCTGGTTATTGTCGCTGCGCTCTTGTTAGTAACAGGAGTTGGTTTGGGCTACTGGTTCCTGTTGGATAATGGTGAAACTCCAGTTGCTGAAGCAGTGGAAAGTGATGATATTTTAGGTTCATGGAAAGGAACCAGTGCAGATGAAGAGATGTATTTTCAGTTTCAACCTAATGACATGGTAAGCATTGCTGTTCCTTCAGAAGGTTACTGGTTTAGAACTGAGTACCGCCTGATATCTGCAGATGAAAAGAGCTATCTCGAACTGCATCATCGGGGTAATGATGAGTGGGAAAGAATAGCTGAGCTCAGGCTTGAAGAGTCAGATAAAATCATCATGACTGATACCTGGGATGGTATCGTTATAGATATGACCAGTCACCCAGATTCTGATGTCGGGGATGTATTTAGAGAGCTCCGTTTTGAAAGGTAGATTTTTTTAAGTAGTATTGCAGAATTAACTTTTTTCAATGCCCCGGTAAGGGGCATTTTAATTTTTGATCATCTATTAAGCTGCTTGTAAAAATACAGCCAAAAGTTTTAACTGCATGTTCTTAATAAACATAGCTAATAGATTCGGGTAATTATAGATCCATAAGGGAGTGATATAATAACATATCGGGAGTTGTGGATATGAAGAAGACTGATGACCTTAAGTTTATGACTGAGGCTTTAAACCAGGCAAAGGAAGCAGCGAAAGCCGGAGAGGTTCCAGTTGGGGCAGTTATGGTCAGGAATGGTGAGCTCCTGGCTGCCAACCGTAACCGCCGTGAAGAGCTGAAAGATGCTTCAGCTAATGCCGAGATCCTTCTAATCAGGCAGGTGGGAGCTATCCTTGGAGGCTGGAGGCTTGAAGCGTGCACCCTTTATGTAACCCTTGAGCCCTGCCCGATGTGTGCGGGTGCTTTAGTGCTGGCTCGCTTGCATCGCCTGGTTTTTGGCGCTCCCGACTCTAAAGCGGGAGCAGTAGTCAGCCTTTATGATATAGTGAGGGATAAACGGCTTAATCATAATCTTAAAGTTAGTGGTGGGGTAATGAGGGAAGAATGTGCTTCCCTTTTAAAAGAATTCTTTCGCCAGAGACGGTATTAAAAAGACCTCAATTTTAGGCTTGTATACGGGGATCCTTTACAACCGTACCGGCCCTGTTATAATATAGATTATGATGCGGAGAGATGGCCGAGTCCGGTTGAAGGCGCACGACTCGAAATCGTGTGTGTCGCAAGGCACCGTGGGTTCGAATCCCACTCTCTCCGCCAAAAATAATTTTTTTACAATGGGTTTGCAGCGTGATATTGCAAGCCCGTATTTTATTAGACAGAAATATTTTTTATAGGAAAGCGCAGGTTAAGTGATTTTGATTAATACTGATTAAGTATCTTATTAATTGCCTAGTCCCACTATAACTTTTGCCTGTTCTTTATTGATCATCTGTCAGTGCTCGCATTTAATAATGTAAATAAGAACTATACTTTTTCTAAAATCAACCGGGGTTTTTTTGTGGTTTACTAGCCATATTACTCGTGTGCACCAATTCTCCAGCACTTATATTTTTACAACTATAACCAACCACTTCTCCATACTTTATAATGGCTTCATTAACCGGGATCTTTTGGACAGCTATTTTATGAAGATAAGTAATATCTTCTGCAGCGGTTAGTTTATCAATAAGCTGGCTTTCAATGCTGTAGAGATTAACCCTTTCACCTGCTAGAAGGCTATCAAGGGCGACAGCTATATTATCATTTATTGATATTTTTAAAGCACGTTTTTTCATTTCATAATTACCCCCATATCATAGATTTAGCTTTCAATATTAAAACGTGCCATTCAAAGGCCATATGTCCATCACATTTACTCCCAATAATTCAGCTTTTGTTTCTTTACCATTTGCAGTATCAATTATTAATTGCATTAATTCACCTGTTATTTGCTCGAGGTTTTTCTCTCCATCTAACAACATGCCAGCATTATAATCTGTAATATCTTTTTGCTGGTTATAAGCTATTGTATTTGAAATAACCTTTATGACAGGCGAGATAGGAGTGCCACAAGGGGTTCCCTTGCCTGTTGTAAATACTATGATTTGCGTACCTCCTGCAATTAAACCGCACAATGAATAAGCATCAAAACCAGGTGTATTCATAAAAATCAGGCCTTTTTTACTTGGTTGTTCAGCGTAATTTAAAACTTCTTGAATTTTAGTGGAACCACCTTTTAATACGCATCCCATAGACTTTTCTTCAAGGGTTGTTATTCCAGCTTTTATATTTCCGGGAACAGGGTTTGCTGATCTAATGTCTTTTCCGGTTTTTGTTTTGATCATTTTTTCATAACCGGTAATTATGTTTACTATTTTGTCGGCTACGTGTTTGTCAGAACATCTTTTTGCCAAAATTTTCTCAGTACCAATTGCTTCCGGAGTCTCGGAAAAAATCGCGGTTCCTCCCAAATCGATAATATTATCCACTGCTTTACCAAGGACAACGTTTGCACTAATACCAGATGCTGGATCAGAAGCACCGCATTCTAATCCTAAATTAATGCTTGAAATAGGAACTTCTTCCCTTCTATACTTGCTAATATCTTCAACATAAGTATTGGTCAGATCCCTAATTTTCCTAATATAGTTGCTATATCCTCCTTCAGAATGAAGCTTAACTAAAGCGCAAGGTTTATTAAGCAGTTTAATCCTTTCATATAGGTCTTCTGTATTTATTGACTCGCAGCCCATTCCTACAATCACTATTGCTGCAATATTAGGGTTTGCTGCTATATTTACCTGGGTATGCATGATATGCTCAACATCGTCAGGCAGCATGCCACATCCAGTTGAGAATCTGAAAGTGCTAACATCATCAAATGATTGTGCTATTTTGTATGTTATGTCGTTTACGCAGTCGACTGCTGGTAATAGCAGTACCTTGTTTCTAAATCCAACTTTATCGTCATTTCTTACATATCCATATAATGTCATGAGGTCTAACTGCTCCTTTCAATGTTTAAGCTTTATCTTAATTATAACTCATTTATGGTTTGTAGTTTCCTTGGACGATAAAATTAGCCCTGTCAGCTATCTCCGCCCAGTTTCTGAAAAGCAAGTTTTTGGCCTCTTCACCTTTTTTATTGGAAATAAACGGTTTTATCAAAGATCGTTTTACAGCAAAATATAAATAATGGCTCATTCTGCAGGATTTGTTTGACCCACCGTAGAAAGATGAATTAAAGAAGGTAATACTTCATAGTTCCAGAAGTGGCAACCCGGATTTAGGAGCTGATGGAAGTGCTTTTCAATTAACGCCTCCAGGTAAATATTCCTTATCACTTACTTCAGTTATAATTATTTCATGTCGATAAAGCATTTTTACTTTATAAGGTAATCATTTTTATTTCTTTTATAGAGGTCAATCCTATGCCAAGTAAAAGAATCTTTGAACAGGTAATCATAAAAAATAGACCGGTGATAGAGGTAAATCATCGAGAACCCTTTTTCCCATCCATAAAAACATACTTGTCCGGATCTGCTATTAAATATCTTACCTTATTACTTTTAATGATCACTTTACCTGTTTATAATATCGCCTGCGTAACCGGTGATGATGGCCCGGGGGATGTTGTGGAAGATGCCAGACAGGAACCCGATCATCTAACTGCAAACAAAACTGAGGAAAACTCAGAAGAAAGCGGAGCTGTAGAATGGTGGATTGATGATAGTGGATCTGGGGAAACTGGTGCTATTGAAGGACAACCAGATCATGATGATTCCGCAGGGGAAGCCAATCAGCTTTATCAGCATGACCCTCAGACGTTGAAATTCCTTGATGAGGCTGTTGAAGCATGGATTGACCAGTGGTTTTTTTACAATCAGGATCGAAACAGGTTTGATTTCTACACCATAGATGTAATTGATCAGTACGGGGCAGTAGTAATTGTTGGCATGTGTTGTAGTGAACCCGAATACCTGCTGGAATTTGAACTGCTTGATGACCAGTGGTTCTTTAAACAGGCCAGGTCAACTCCTCATAGCGGTTATGATATGATCAGAGAAATTGGAAACAGCCTTGAAGAGTTACTAGATCTTTATGGTAGTCCGAGCCGGTTGGAAGAGATAAAAGAGTCCGGCATATTTTTTCACAAGGGTGATTATTACTATTACTATGATCACTTGATGACCGGCTTTATTGTTGGCGGGGAACCGCCCCTGGTTCTAGGAGTAGAACTTTTAGGCTACTATTACTGCTTTTCAGTTGCCGTAGGAGATTCACCAGAGAACCTGAAAGTGAAACTTGGAGAGCCGACTTCAGAAGGCTATAACAAGCAGGCTGAAAAAGATGGTTATCCTGCTTATGTGAGATATTATCAATATCCTGATATTGTAGAGCACCTTCAAGCGATTAAGCGCTATGGCCTGCTTGATTATATTTCCCCCGATTTTGATGGATATTTAGATACTTATGTTTTTTCAGAGAGTGAATATAGCACCGTACAAATGGTCTTGACCACTACATTGCCTTTACAATAAGACCCTGGCACAAGTGCTTTTTGGTTTAAAAGTTTTTGAATCTGGTTGCAATAAGTCAGAAAATCATTTTACCAGTAGATTATAGATTGCCTTTTTAGACAATCGAGTTATGAAAAAGCATCCTCGAAATAGCTTCTGATCTAGTTGTTGTAAGGCTCGCTTGCTGAGGGTTATGAAAGCTTGTCTTGCTGGTATGATATTTTATACAGGTGAAGCTTTCAAATATTTAAAGGGGGGTAAAAAATGCCGGTTCTTGATTCACATGTCCACTGTGGTTTAACCTTGCCACTGGAAAAAGTAAAACCGCTTTGGGAAGCTGGCGGAATTGAAGGGGGTGTACTCTTTTCACCAGTTGAAGAAATCTATAATCGCTATGATCGAGGCTTTATTGATTCTCCCTTTTACGCGGAGAGCCGAAACAGCGTCCACCAGTATTTAGAGTCCCTGCATTCCGAAAAGCTCTATATTTTTTGGTTTGTCTGGAATGATTTTAAAAGACCAGGTTTGAATTTTTCAGGTATTAAATGGCATCGCCATATGGAAGAACCTGATTATTTATACGGAACCAAAGAATGTGAAGAGATAATAGAGCATATTTGTGAACGTCGGATGCCGGTTATCCTTGAAGAAGAGTTTTCTCGGACTCTTATGATGGTAAAAAAGTTTAAAGGCCGTTCGATAACGATTATCCCTCATTTTGGGGGCCTCAATGGTGGTTATGAAAGACTGAAAGATGCAGGTTTGTTTGAAGATCCGATGGTTTATGTTGACACAGCATTAGCTGGCCCCAGTCAAATAGAAGATTTTGCTAAAACTTACGGGGTAGACCGTATTCTTTTTGGTAGCGACTTTCCATTTGGAGATCCTGTTTATGAATGCTCTAAAGTAAAGAAAATTTTTTCTGGTAAAGAACTTCAACAGGTCCTGGGTGATAACCTGGTTAAACTTTTAAGCAGCCAGCAAAAACCTTGAGGGCCAGGCTTGTTCAATTATTTTATTCTTCCTTTATTCAGTTGAAAAGCAACTTCTTTAATTGTATAATACGGAAGGAAGATCATAATGCTAAGTTTGCGGAGAGGTGGCTGAGCTGGTCGAAGGCGCTCGCCTGGAAAGCGAGTAGATGGGGCAAAACCCTGTCTCGAGGGTTCGAATCCCTCCCTCTCCGCCATTTTGTAGTTTGACCGTGCTAGACGGGGAGGTAGCGGTGCCCTGTACCCGCAATCCGCTACAGCGGGGTTGAATTCCTGTCTGCGGCCGTGTAATTTTGAGGTCAGCTACGGGCAAGTGGTGTTGAAGGCCTGGTCCCGTGCGGCGCAAACTCATGAATCCCGTCAGGTCCGGAAGGAAGCAGCGGTAAGTGAGAGCTTGCGGGTGCCACGGGAGCGCCGGACCGGAGCTAACTACTCGTAAAGCGCTTGGAATTAGCGGTCAACGGCAGGTGCACGGTCTATAAAATTAAAACAAAATAAAACTATTGAAGCTGCTGTTTTTAAATAAGAGCTATCTGGCAGGGAAAAACTTGGTGATCCCGGGTTGGCTGATAAAAAAGAATAATTTTATTAACATTTATCTGAAACAAGGAATCTAATTGTAATTGCTTCTCATGAGGATTACATTTTTAAAAATTGACCTTCTTAAAAACAATTTAACCTAAGAATTTGATTGGCCGCCTGATTTCTTTTAAATGGTGTTTTTTATTTACTGTTAAAACTGCAGAGAATTAGAAGCTATATCAATGATAAGACTATTTATCGATTAATATCCAGTATTAAGTATGGTTACGAGGTGTTTTTAAGCGTGACATATCTAAGCCTTTACAGGCTTCATCGCCCCCATACATTTGCAGATATAACCGGGCAGGAACATATCACTAGAACGCTTAGCAATGCCTTGGTTAATGAACGTTTAGCCCATGCTTATCTATTTTGTGGTCCTCGCGGGACTGGTAAAACAACTGTAGCCAAGATCCTGGCCAGGGCTGTAAACTGTGAGCATTATCCAGCTCCAGAGCCTTGTGGCAACTGTTCTGCCTGTAAAAATATTGCTGCCGGGGTCTCAATGGATGTCATTGAAATGGATGCTGCATCAAACCGGGGTATTGATGAGATCCGGGATCTGAGAGAAAGAACCCGCTATGCGACTGGAGAAAACCGTTATAAAGTTTATATTATAGATGAAGCACATATGCTTACTACCGAGGCTTGTAATGCATTTCTTAAAACTCTAGAAGAACCGCCTCAGAAGGTCATCTTTATCCTGGCTACCACCGATCCCTCCCGGCTGCCCTCAACTATAGTTTCTCGCTGTCAGCGTTTTGATTTTCACCTTCTTACAGTTGATCAAATCCGGAACCGCCTTGAGCTTATATTAAAAAAGGAAAAGCGATTATCTGATACTGAGGCGATTATATTAATGGCGCGTTTGGCTGAAGGCTCCCTGCGCGATGCTCTTGGTATTCTGGAGCAATGTGCTGCTTATAGCGAAGAATCTATTAGTGCTGAAAATGTTCGCATTGTTACCGGAGCAACTATGACCGAAACAATCGAAACCCTAATCAAAGCAGCTCTAGAAAACAATCCTGACTCGGGTTTGGAAATAATTGAGCAAGTAGTTAGCAGTGGCAGAGATCTACAGCTACTGGTACGAGACCTGACTTTTATTTTCAGCCGGTTTCTGCTAGCTGAAACCTCTAAAGTAAAAACAGGAAGAGAAACTGTCCATGGTTTTGAGGATCTTATCAAGAAATATCGTGATAGGATAGACCGGGATTTGGTGCTGGAAGCCGTAGAGCTCTGGCATGAAGTTGGCAATGAGCTCAAGCATGCACGAACTCCTCAGTTTATAATGGAAGTATCATTTATCCGTTTACTAAGGTTGATGCACGGCCGTCAGAATAAACTTGCTGTTGAAGGCCAGAATCAGGTTTCAGAAAAAGATGATAAAAAATTAGCCGGAGTGAGTTCGGGGTTACCGGAAAATAATAGTGAGGTTCCTAATATTGAAAAAACAGCTCATTCTGCTCCTGGTTTTTCATCGTCTCAGGATTCTTTAAAGAACAGTTCCGGGGTTTTGCCTGCTGCTTCAGGAGCAGAGAAGCTTAAGGAGGTATCGCCAGAGAGCGATTTGTTTGCCAGGTTAAAAGAAGACTGGCCGCGTATTATCCGGGAGCTTAAAAAGAAGCAGAAAAGTACAGCTGCCTGGCTGGAGCCGGCCAGGCTCGACGATCTGCGGGGGCGCTTGATATGTCTCAGCTATCCAGCAGAATACACTATGCATCAATTGCGAATCATGGAAAACAGTCATCGCAAGCTGGTTGAAGAGGTGCTATCTGATTATTGCCAGATGCCGGTTAATATAAAAGCTGATTTTGAGCAGCAAGAGCCGGCAGATGAAGATAACATTAAGACCCAAAATGCTGTGCAAGAAACCAGTAGCACTTATGATAGTAACATGCCAGGCCATGCGGATAATAAAGATCATGAGAGTAAGGCTAAGCTTAAAGAAGTGCCATCAGACAAATCTTTGCCGACAGGGCAAAATGACCCTGAAAACCGATCTCAGGGTAAAGAGCAGCAACAGGGCTCGCTAAGTGCTGAAGAAGCCATGGAATTGTTTGGTGGTCAATTAATCAATCCTGATTGATACAGAGAGGAGGAATAATGATGCCAAATGGTGGAATGTCTAAAATGATGAAACAATTGCAGAAGGCGCAGGCTGAAATGAGCAGGATGCAGGAAGAACTGGCTTCAAAAACAGTAGAAAGTTCCAGTGGGGGCGGTGCAGTTAGAGTAGTAGCTGATGGCCAAAAAAATCTTGTATCCCTGCAAATCGATCCCGAAGCTTTAAGTGAAGAAAATAAGGAAATGCTTGAAGATATGATCATAGCTGCTGTTAATGAAGCTTTTCAAAGGGTTGATGAAATGATTGCTTCTGAAATGCAAAAAATAACCGGCGGGATGAATTTACCTCCGGGTATGTTTTAGTCTCAAGGAGGTAGGATGCAAAAGACTATGGTTTATCCTGGTGCTTTAAAGCGGCTGGTTGAAGTTTTATGTTGTTTTCCCGGTATAGGGCCAAAAACTGCCCAGAGGCTGGCTTTTTTTTTACTTGGAAAAACGCGGGAAGAAGTTGTAGCTATCGCAAGAGCTATGGTAGAAGCCAAGGATAAACTCACCTTTTGTGAAGACTGTGGAAGTTTGGCAGAAGCAAGGCTTTGTATGTGCTGTTCTGATCCTAAAAGAGATAGAAGCTTGCTCTGTATTGTCCAGGAGCCCCGTGATGTTTTAGTCCTTGAACAAACCGGCAAATACCGGGGGCTTTATCATGTTCTGCACGGGGCTTTATCTCCCCTGGATGGCATTGGACCGGAAGAGCTAAAGCTAGATAAACTTGTCCAACGGGCTGAAGAATTGAAAGTGCAAGAGATAATCATTGCTACCAACCCCAATGTAGAAGGTGATGCTACTGCCGGCTATTTGGCTAGACTGATAAATCCCCTGGATATAAGGGTTACAAGAATAGCTTTTGGTTTGCCAGTAGGTGGCGATATCGAATATGCCGATGAATTAACCCTCAGCAGGGCTCTTGATGGTCGCCGGGAAATGTAGCAAGTTATCCTGACTTTTTTTTCATTACCCCATTTATTAATGCAGGTAAATGAGCGTAATCTTCAGTAGGCAGGTATGAAGCAGCCGCTTCGTCAAAAAGAATGTTAGCGGAAGATTTTATTTCTTCATCCCCTGGCCATAAGATGAAGCAGATTGGAACTCTTGGTAGAACCGGGATAACCATTGCAATCCCGCTCATCGATTCTTCAAAACCTCCTATGGCGACCGCTGCCTTGCGAAATTGTTCGGGATTATCACCGAATGTCTTTAAAAAAGGATTGATAGCTCTATTCTTGAATGGCTCTATATAGATATCGCCACCAGGTAGATGACGATATGCTATCCAGCGACCGGTAAGTGATGTGCCATCGGCTGTAGTAAGGTAATGAAGCATTATTATACTTAAATACTGGGAAGTCGGGCTGCCATTACTGTCGGTTATTTTACCGGAAGGATGTTCTACCTGGTACTTTTCATTAATAAAGGGCAGGATAATTATATTTTTTGCTTCATCAAAATCTGCACCTGCTTTTTCCGCTGCCTGGGCCGGATTCAGGCTGGAAAACTTTTTTTCTGCCTCTTGCTGGGTAACATCAAGATTCATAAAGCTTCTTTTTTTTGTCATAATAAATCCTCCTCTATAAAGTTAGTGATAGCCTGGGTGACTGCTTGTGGTTTTTCAAGCATTACCATGTGGCCGGCTTTTTCAATTATCTCCATGCGGCTGTGGATTAAATTTTCTTTAAGAAAACGGCTATATTTTATAGGAGTCATAATATCCTGGCTGCCGCAGATAATCAAGCTGGGTATTTTGATTAAAGGTAGTTGCTCCATAATGTCAAAACTATTGCAGGCTGTAAAATCTGCCAGGCAAACGGAAGGATCAAGCTTGGCTATTTCCCTGCGGCCTAAATTGATTAATTGCTCAGGGGCGTCAGGTGCATAAAGGAGATTAAGCATGGTTTCAGGTATTCTACTATTTTGCAGTTTTTCAAGGATAGCAGGAGCAACTTTTAAGCTGGCGCCGGTGCTAATCAAAATCAAGCCGCTTAAATTTTCAGGATATTTTAAGGCATAAGACAAGGCTATGGCTCCACCCATGGAGTGTCCGGCCAGTATATGTCTATTTAAACCGAGGGTTTTATAAAAACTGCGCACCCATTCTCGATATAAGCTAATTTTGTCAAAAGCATTTCCTTCTGAGTGTCCATGCCCGGGCAAATCAAAGACGATCGGGTTAACTGATAGTGGTAAGTTTTTACGCTGGTAATGCCAGTGCTGATGGCCTCCACCGGAACCATGACAAAACAAAACTGGCAATGATTCCCTCTTTATATCGCCTGAAAAATATGCTTTAATACCGTTTATCTTTAGGTAAGGCAACTCTTTTTTCCTTTCTGGCTCCTATTTCTTTACTATTTTTAAATCTTATTAAATTTCTTTCGTGATAATAATTAAAATCTCCTGCTAAAGCCTGATCAGTGAATGTAATTCAACCTGCAATGCTCTTGATTTAAAGGTGTTTAAGCAGTTGACACTCCCGGGGGCGTTTGTTATGATCATTTAAATTATGGGCGTGATCTATTTTTTCATTATATGAAGCGGGAGGAGAATATTTTGCAGTCGAATAGATTTGGGTGGGAAGGGCTCACTTTTGATGATGTTTTGCTGGTTCCGGCTAAATCGAAGGTGCAACCCCGTGATGTTGATATTTCTACCAGGTTGACCCGTAGTATCAAATTAAACCTGCCTCTGATGTCGGCTAGCATGGATACGGTTACCGAAGCCAGGATGGCTATAGGAATTGCCCGTGAAGGTGGAGTCGGTGTCATACACCGTAACATGACCTATGAAAAACAAGCCGAGGAAGTAGATAAAGTAAAACGCTCAGAACATGGCGTCATTACAAATCCTTTCAGGCTTTCTCCGGACAACACTCTAAATGATGCCGCCTCTTTAATGGAAAGATATCGAATTTCTGGTGTGCCGATAACAGTTGGAGAAAAACTGGTCGGCATTATCACTAATCGTGATTTGCGCTTCGAAGAAGATTATTCCCGCAAAATCGGCGAGGCTATGACCAGCGAGGCTTTAGTTACTGCACCGGTGGGAACTACTCTGCAAGAAGCCCAGGAGATATTAAGGCATCATAAAATTGAAAAGCTGCCTATAGTAGATGACCAGTTTTATTTAAAAGGATTAATTACGATTAAAGACATTGAGAAAACAATTCAATTCCCCCGGGCATCGAAAGATGCAAATGGACGCCTGCTGGCTGCTGCAGCAGTTGGAGTAGGCCGTGATGCAATGGTCAGGGTTGAAGCACTGGTTGAAGCAGGCGTAGATTTGATTGTCGTTGATTCTGCCCATGGTCATTCTCAGCCTGTTTTAGATACAATAGAAAATATTAAACGCATATTTCCCAATATCCAGGTTATGGGAGGAAATATTGCAACTGCTGATGGAGCTAGAGATTTAATTAACGCCGGCTCAGATGCTGTCAAAGTGGGAGTAGGGCCTGGCTCAATATGTACAACCAGGGTAATTGCCGGTATCGGGGTTCCTCAAATTACTGCTATTTACGAGGCTTCTCAGGTCGGAAAAGAGTATGATATTCCGGTGATTGCCGATGGTGGGATTAAGTTTTCCGGAGATATAACTAAGGCGATTGCTGCCGGTGCTTCTGCTGTAATGGTGGGAAGTCTTTTAGCTGGCACTGAAGAAAGTCCAGGGGAATTTGAAATTTTTCAAGGCCGAAGCTACAAGGTTTATCGGGGGATGGGTTCACTGGGAGCGATGAAAGAAGGCTCTCGGGACCGTTATTTCCAGGAATACGAACAAAAGCTGGTTCCTGAAGGTATAGAGGGCCGGGTTCCATTTAGAGGAACAATCGGCGATATGGCATTTCAAATGGCAGGAGGTCTGCGCGCTGGTATGGGTTACTGTGGGGTTGTAAACATAGAAGAACTGCAAAATAAAACTCGGTTTATTAGAATTTCTGGTGCGTCACTAAAAGAAAGCCATCCTCATGGGGTCCAGATTACAAAGGAAGCGCCTAACTATAGTTTTTGAATCTAAATCTAATAAGGACTATATTGCCCGGAGACCGCAGGCCGGCACCGCCCGCGGTTTTTTCTTTCTATGATTAATAAAAAATCTTTGATTAGATTTGAACCAGCGCTATAATATTATTGAGCAGCATTTTAAAAATTACAGCACTAACGGGTTAATAATAAAGAGGTGTTTAAAACGAACGGTTTACTTGTTTCTCTGGAAGGTATTGATGGTTGCGGTAAGTCAACCCAATTTGAGTTATTACAAGCCAGGTTAACAGAGCTAGGGCTACCTCTTATAGCAGTTCGCGAACCAGGTGGCACAGCGGTGGGCGAAGGTATCCGTCAGATTCTTTTACAAGCTAGTTATTCATTAACTACTGAAGCGGAAATGCTACTTTATTTAGCTGCCCGCGCAGAATTATGTAAACAGACTATTTTGCCCTCTTTGAGGGAAAATAAAATAGTTTTATGTGACCGTTTTGTTGACTCTACGCAAGCTTACCAGGGTTATGGGTCCGGGCTTGATTTAAATTGGATAAAGCAACTCAACTGGCAAGTAACCGGAGGGCGTTTGCCGGATTTAACATTTGTCTTAAACCTTCCAGTAGAAGAGGCTGTAAAAAGGCGTAGTAACAGCCTGGACCGCTTGGAAATGCGGGACTTGAATTATCACAGAAGAGTCCAGCAAGGGTATTTGAAAATAGCCTGTCAGGAGCCAGAACGAGTGGAAGTGCTTGATGCCACTATGACAAAAGAAAACTTGTTTACTAACCTTTGGAGAAAGCTACAGCCTTTTTTGAATTGCATTATAAAATGAGGTCAAACTATGAGTTTCAATAATTTGATCGGCCAGGAACTTTTGCGTAAAACGCTGGCTGGCTTGTTAAAAGATAATCGCTTAAGCCATGCGATATTAATAGCCGGGCCTTCTGGAAGCGGCAAGCAGGCCTGGGGTCAGGCGCTGGCAATGGCTATATTATGTACTGAGTCGGTATCAGGTGAATCTTGTACTAACTGTATATCTTGTCGTCAATTCGAAAGCAAGAATCACCCGGAATTCTTTGTTCTGGAACCAGATGGAGCTAAAATTAAAATAGACCAGGTTCGTTCAATAAGGAGCAGGTTTCACCTTGCGGGGGGAAAAAAAGTTTGCTTGATTAAACAGGCTGAAGCTATGACAGCTGAAGCTTCTTCATCGTTGTTAAAAATACTTGAAGAACCACCCGAAGGGTTACACTTTATTTTACTATCTGAACAACCGGGGCAACTTTTCGATACAATTCTTTCCAGATGCCAACGTTATTTTTTGCATCCCTTAAAACAGGAAGAGATAATTCATTTACTAACTTGTAATAAATCTATGAACAGAGAAAAAGCCGCTATTTTGGCGCGTATGAGCAGGGGCGTCCCCGGTCGTGCTTATGAACTTGCGGAAGATGAAACATTTGATCTTCGCCGTGAAGCAGCGGAAAATCTTGCTATCAGCCTGATGTCGGGGGATGAAAGTGCCTATCACCTTTTGGATAAAGCCCATTCATTGGCTGATAGAGAGGACCTGTCAGCTTTTCTTGAACTACTCTGTTATGCTTTTCGTGATGGCCTTATGATGCATTATTGCCGGGATGATCGTTTATTGATCGACCCCAACCGTCCTTCATTACATGAAATAGATTTAGAGATCTCCAGCCTGGAAGCCGCTGTTTGTTTAATTAACGACACCAGTTATGAGCTGAACTCAACCAATGTCAATCGGCGTTTGCTGTTAGAGAAGATGTTAATAATGATTCAGAGGAGGTTTAATCAATGCCTAAAATAGTTGGAATCCGGTTTAAAATTGCCGGCAAAACATACTATTTTGATCCAGGCTCCTATAAGCTAAATAAGGGTGACCATGTAATAGTTGAAACTTCCCGGGGTAAAGAGATTGGTGAGCTGATTATAGAAGAAAAAGATGTGTCTGAAGAAGAACTGGTTTTTCCTTTAAAAAAAGTTCTTCGAAAAGCATCGGATGCTGATTATGCCCAGGTTGAAGACAATGTTAATAAAGAATCTGTTGCTTTTGAAAAGTGCCAGCAAAAGATTAAAGATCACAGCCTGGACATGAAATTAGTGGGAGTGGAGTACACTTTTGATCGTAACAAAATTATATTCTACTTTACATCTGAAGCAAGGGTAGATTTCAGGGAACTGGTTAAAGACCTTGCTTCAATTTTCAAAACGCGGATTGAGCTGCGCCAGATTGGAGTACGTGATGAGGCCAAAATAAAAGGTGGTATTGGTCCCTGTGGAAGGCCGTTTTGTTGCAGCACTTTCCTGGAAGAGTTTGAACCAGTATCGATCCGGATGGCCAAAGGTCAAAACCTGTCTCTAAATCCGACCAAGATTTCCGGAGTTTGTGGACGTTTAATGTGCTGTCTTCGCTTTGAAGCCGACAGTTATGAAAATTCTCAAGATCAACTTCCAAGGCCCGGCATAACAGTTATAACACCTGATGGTGATGGGGTAGTTAAAGATGTTGATAAAAACAAGAAAATGGTTGTGGTTAAGCTCCAAGAGTCCGGTTATACCAGGACATTTCCCCTGGAAGAGATAGATATGGTACAGGATGAAAGCCAGGCTTAACAGTATTAATAACAAATAAAAAGGGGCAAAACTTATTGCCCCTTTCTAAATAACTTCATTTTTTTACTGTTTAAGCTTTAGCTAGTTTGTCCACGCATTCCTGGCAGACAATACGGTTTCCAAAGTGTTTTACATGATCTGCATTGCCACAGAATAAACAAGCCGGTTCATATTTCTTAAGGATGATTCTATCCGAATCAACATAGATTTCGAGGGCATCTTTAACTTCAATACCTAAAGTCCTTCTTAACTCTATCGGGATAACTACTCTTCCCAACTCATCTACTTTTCTAACAATACCCGTTGATTTCAAGAGCATTTCCTCCTTTTATCATAATGGAGCAACTTTGGTTCGACCATTATACCAGTAATTGCCATGGAAAGTCAATAGTTATTTTCCCAAATTAATCAACTTTACAAGAATATTACATTTCTATTGATTACCGATAGCAATTGATAGAAACCTAATCTTGACACCTTTTAAGGCTTTGGTATAATATAGCGTCATCTTAAGTAATAAAGAGGAGGCCCTAACATTGGCAGACAAGAAAACCTTTTATGTAACTACCCCTATTTATTATCCCAGTAATAAGCTGCATGTTGGCAATTCTTATACTACCGTGGCTGCTGATGCAATGGCCCGATTTAAGCGGTTAACTGGCTACAAGGTCTGGTTTTTGACCGGTACCGATGAGCATGGTCAAAAGATTCAGCGGCAGGCTGAATCTGCCGGTAAGAAACCAGCTGTCTTTGTGGATGAAATAGTGGCATGGATTAAAGAGTTATGGAAAGAACTAGATATTCAATATGATGATTTTATCCGCACCAGCGAACCCAGGCATAAAGATAAAGTAGCTCATATTTTTAAGCGTTACTATGAACAGGGTGATATTTATAAAGGGAAATATGAAGGACTTTACTGTACTCCCTGTGAAGCTTACTGGACTGAAAGGCAGCTCGATGACGGTAATTGTCCTGATTGCGGACGCAAAGTGGAGCTAATCGATGAAGAGGCCTACTTTTTCAAAATGTCTAAGTATGCTGATCGGTTATTGGATCATATTGAAAAAAATCCCGATTTTATACAACCGCCTTCTCGTAAAAATGAAATGATAAACAATTTTCTTAAACCGGGCCTGGAGGATCTTTGTGTATCAAGAACTTCTTTTGACTGGGGGATCCCCGTGCCTTTTGATAAAGAACACGTGATCTATGTTTGGCTTGATGCTCTTAGTAACTACATCACAGCTCTTGATTATGGTAAAGAAGGTAGTTTGTTTGATGAGTTCTGGCCGGCCGACGTACAGCTAATCGGTAAAGATATTCTGCGCTTCCATACAATCTACTGGCCTATTTTTTTAATGGCTCTTGGAGAGCCTTTGCCGAAAACAGTATTCGGCCATGGCTGGTTAATGCTTCAAGAAGGGAAAATGTCTAAATCAAAAGGTAATGCTATCGATCCAATGGTTTTAGCAGATAGATACAGTTCAGATGCCCTGCGTTACTTTTTGCTTCGCGAAATTCCTTTTGGCCAGGATGGTGTTTTCAGCCTGGAATCTTTCATTACCCGCATTAATACTGATCTGGCAAATGACCTGGGTAACCTGGTCAGCAGAACTTTAACTATGGCGGAACGCTATTTTAACGGGATTTTACCGGAACCTTCTCCTCAACCAGAAAAAGATCAAGAGCTATGCAGCACTGCTTTGAAAACCCCGGGTGTTGTTGAAACAGCAATGGATCAAATGAAAATCAGCGATGCTCTGGCCGAATTATGGCTTCTGGTCAAGCAGAGTAACAAGTATATAGATGATAATATGCCCTGGAATCTGGCTAAGGATCCGGACCAAAAAGAACGGCTGGGTACAGTTATCTACAATTTAATTGAAAGTATCCGTTTCATAGCCGTTATGCTGCAGCCTTATATGCCCCGCACTCCTGAATCTATATGGGAACAACTGGGTATAAAGTCAGATCAAGGTTTACAGCAATGGGAAAGTCTGAAGAAATGGGGCCAGATCAAACCAGGTACTGTGGTTTCAAGAGGAGAGGATTTGTTTCCCCGTCTTAATCTTCAAGCCGAGATCAGGGCTATGCGGGTAGATAAGTCAGTAGAAGAAGTAAGTGATGAACCGAAACAAGAGGAAGACCAGGCCGGTTTAATTAACCTGGAACAATTTCAACAGGTTGATATTCGTGTGGCAGAAATAGAATCTGCTGAGCCGGTACCAAAGTCGGATAAACTACTGAAACTGGAAGTAAATATTGGTGAAGACGACAGAAGGCAGGTTGTAGCAGGCTTAGCTGGTTATTATGAGCCTGAATCGCTGATTGGAAAGCAGGTCTTGTTTGTAGCTAACCTGAAGCCGGTTAAATTAAGAGGAGTCCTATCGCAAGGTATGTTGCTGGCCGCAACTGATAAAAACGGGGATCTGGCTTTAACTGCGATTGATAAAAAAATGGAACCGGGAAGCAGGATCAGCTAATTTGAGTGTTTTAATTGATACCCATGCCCATCTTGATTTCCCACAGTTTAATAAAGATTTGGAACAGGTTTTTACGCGGGCTTATGAAGCCGGCATAGTTGCGATCATAAATGCTGGAACTGATGAAAAAAGCTCTTTACGCTCTGTTGAATTGAGCAAAGAGTTTTCCCAGGTGGCGGCCGCAGTTGGGGTCCATCCTCATGGTGCCGCAAAGATTTCGAATGGTTGGTTGAAGAGGCTGGAGAAGCTTGCCTTAGAAGATACGGTTTTGGCTATAGGTGAAACTGGCCTTGATTTATATCGTAAACTGTCACCACGCTCAAATCAGGAAGCAGTTTTTCGGGACCATGTTGCCTTGGCCTACAAGCTCAATAAACCGTTAATTATTCACAGCCGTGATGCTCATTTAGAAACCTTGCAGGTTTTAAAAGAAG
>PWMM01000184.1 GCA_003558195.1 Syntrophomonadaceae bacterium | reverse complement strand
GGTTCCAACCCCTGAGCCCGGTCTTTTTCGATCGCTTTTTCCAGTTCTGACGGGATCATGGCAAAATTACGGTCGGTTGGAATGTGGCGCAGGTAATCGGTGCCGTACCCGGCGATTTTAACATCTTTATCGATGCTGGAATGACCTTCTTCGGAAGTGTAAACACATAGCTGCTGGCGCAACCCTGTCCGGTTGGCTTGATAATTGGTTGCTTTTTCCCGGGCCGTTAAAAGGGCGCACAGGGTAGCGGTAGAAGCAGTATCCTGGATCACCCCGCTCATAGCAGCGGGTAAACCGATCATCTGGGCTAACCAGCGCATCACTATTTCTTCAAGCTCGGTTGCGGCCGGGGAGGTTTGCCAGACCATGCACTGTGCTCCAATCCCGGCGGTTAATAATTCAGCCAGGACCGATGCAGGGCTGTTGTTGGCCGGAAAGTAAGCAAACCAGCCGGGATGCTGCCAGTGGGTGATACCGGGCACGATGATCTTCTGAAAATCATCAAAGATTTCATCCATCGGCTCACCCTGTAAAGGCGGTTCACCCGGCAAAGCAGCCTTGATTTCACCCGGTTTGACGGTAGACCGAACCGGGTATTTCTCTACTTCTTCGAAATACTCTGCCAGCCAGTCTACAAATTGATATCCATGCCTGCGAAAAGATTCTTTATCCACAGCTTTCAGACCTCCTTACCAGGTTATAGATAGCAGGCCCCAGGTAAGCAAACAGGGCCGGATAAAGCAGAACCAGGACAATATTGCCTTTGAAATAAAGCTCGCTAATAATGAAAAAAGCCACCAGGGCCTGGACCACTAAGATACGGCGGGTCTCAAGCATGTGAGTACCGTGATCTGCCCTGACCCGGCTTTTCCTTGTTCTAGTCATTAAAAAAACAGTTAAAATGATCATAACCAGGGCGGCAGCTCCTGTAAATAAATTGAAACCGGCAATATGAAAGTGTGCCGGCATAAAAAAGATCAGTAACCCTAAGAATAGAATTATGGAAAGAGCAGAAAAATAAGCTTTATCGCGGCTACCCGGGTTAGATATCGCTTCAAAACCAAAACCAAAAGCAAGCAGGGGCAGGCCAATGAAAAAACTGTTTGTAAAAAGGATTACCGCCAGCCCGGTTAGTGTAAGAGCATCAAAGATAGTGGCCCGGAGCCCGGTTGTACAGTTTATAAGCCTGCAAAAAAGCAGCAGGAAAAACAGGGTGACCAGGGCAGGAGAACCGTACAGTAGAGCAGCAGCAAGCGAAAAAGGCAGACCGACAAAGGCAGACCAATCATGGGCTGGATCTATTTCCCGGCTCATCGACCAGGTCAGGAAAACAGCCAGGGCGGTAGAACCACCCTTAACCAGAGCCTCCATAAAAAGAGTTTCTAAAACCAGCTGATATAGAAAAACGCCGGTAAAAGTGGCCAGGGTGAGATATATGATGACCCGGTTTGTAGGACAGTTAAATAGTAATGGTCTTCCAAGCGCGGATAATTTATTTATTTTTCCCTCCCCCTTTCAACTCTAGATAAGAAGGCTAACCCGGAGAACAATAAGTAAAATCAATGCGATTACAAAGATCTTAGCTGCTGCCTGGCAAGTTTATGCCAATCCGGGAAATACAGGCTAAAAAGGCATCATTAAATTCAAAAATAATGACAGTTAAAAGCAAACCAGCCGGAAGTCATGGCAAAAAAGATCCCGTTGAACCGCTGCAAAACGAAAACCGCAAAGAAAGTTTTCAACAGGACTTCTCCGGCAAGGCTATTGTAAAAAGCAAGAACCGGAACCTTTAAGTGCCGGTGATTAAAAGTAACTCTAAAGGCACCTGTTCGTCCGGGCCTTGATGATTAAAAATAGCAAAACCTTCCCGGCTTTCTAGAATATCCTTTATAAAAAATCTATTTATTCACCCCTGCAGAAAACAACCTCACCACCGACCACGGTGAGATCAACTTTGATCGCTGCAATCCGGGCCGGATCAGCCAGGGTTATATCTTCGGCAAGCACCACCAGGTCTGCCAGCTTTCCCGGAGCGATACTGCCTTTTTCATCTTCTTCATAGGTGCAGTAAGCAGAACCCATGGTATAGATGTAAAGGGCTTCCTCAAGGTTTAGGCATTGCAGTGGGTGCCATTTTCCCGGAGGATTACCGTTTCGATCCTGCCTGTTTACCGCAGCATGAATGCCTTCCAGGGGTTCATAGTTTTCCACCGGGCAATCGGAACCACCGCCCATTTTTATGCCCCGATCAGCAAAGTCCTTCCAAGGATAAGTCCAGGCTGCCCGCTCTGGGCCCAGGTGCTCATCAACCAGGAGATAGTCTGAAGGGGTGAACGAGGGTTGAACATCTGCAATAACTGCCTGTTGTTCGAAGCAATCCAGGATTTCGGGACTGGCCATGGATACATGAATGATCCGGAAACGCGGATCAGGACGAGAATAAAGCCTGGCAGCTTCCCGGTATATTTCAAGCACCATCTTAACCGCCGCATCACCGATGGCATGCACGGCGCACTGCATGCCATTTTCAGTCGCCAGGTTAACCAGTTCTTCAACCTCTCCGCGTTCCAGAACTGCTACCCCACAGTTATCAGGGCTGTCTTCATAAGGCCTGGTTAAAAAAGCAGTCCGACCACCGATCGAGCCATCGGTCAAAAGTTTTAGCGGCCCTATTTTAAAATAGTCACCACCCTGACCGGTGCGATAACCCTGATCCAAAAAAGAACGCAGTAAACTAACTTCCGGCAAAAGCACCTGCAAGTTAACCCGCAGGGGCAACTCTCCATCTTTTTCAAGTTCCTGGTAAACATCAATTAAAAAGGGAGCCCACTCAACACCGGCACTGGCCAGGTCATCAGTCTGAACAGAAGTCAATCCGGCCGACAGAAACTTTTTTGTTACTGCCTTAATCAAACTTTTTAACCGATCCTTGTCCATGGGCGGTTGTAAATCAGTTACCAGGTTCATAGCCCTTTCTTCCAGGATCCCATTAGGCTCACCGCGGTGATCAAGCCTGATGTTGCCCCCGTCGACCGTAATGGCTTCACGGTCAATGCCGGCTGCCTTCAATGCAGCCGTATTAGCTACTAAAACATGACAGCAGGTGCGCGTGATCGCTACAGGATGATCAAGCGAAACCCGATCTAAATCATCACGGGTAGGAAAGATATCTTCGCTGAAAAGGCTTTGATCCCAACCCCAACCGAAAACCCAGTGACCTTTATCGATCTCGTTAATTTCGATAAAATTCCTCATGGAGTCTATGATTTCCTCAATACTGGCGCAAGTTCGCAAATCCGCTTTTTCGGCGGTCATGGCCTGACCAACCAGGTGCATATGGCTGTCGTTAAACCCCGGCAACAAAGTCCGGCCCTGTAAATCGATGAGGCTGGTTTTTTCATTCTGCAGTTTTAAAATCTCAGCATTTTCCCCTACTGCAGTTATTTTATCACCACTTACAGCTACAGCTTCTGCATCTGCTTCTCCAGGCTGTTTTTCCATGGTGATCACCCGGCCATTGTAAAAGATCAAATCGCTCAAATTCCAGTCCCTCCCAATCGGTTAATAATTACAATTCAAATAGCTCGCTGTGAATTTTTAAAGTTGGCACATTTAACTGCTTTAGTTCATTGATGACAGCTCTGCTCATGGCAGGAGGTCCGCACACAAAATATTCTTTGTTATCGAGTGATTCCAGGTAATTCGTTAGGACCTGGGCTTTAATATGTCCCTTCTGGCCAGCCCAGTCCGGTTGGTCAGACATAACCGGTATTACTTTTAAACCAGACATTTCTTTCTGCATGGTTTGCAGTTCCTTTTGGAAACAAAGGTTTTTTTCACTGCGGTTTGCCCAGAATAAAGTCACTTTTAGATCAAGCTTATGATCATAAATATAGCGAAGCATACTCATAAAAGGGGTAATGCCAATACCACCAGCAATAAATACCAGTTCAGAAGGTGCAAAGTTAAGGAAGCTAAATACTCCGTAGGGAGCATCAATATAGGCGCGGTCGCCAGGTTTAGTATCTTTAATAGTCATCGTAAAGTCGCCGAGCTTCTTAGGAGTAATGGAGAGATTTTCAGCCGTAGGGCTGGATGATATGGTAAAAGGGTGGGGAGATGAGAGTTTTTCATCTCTTAAAAGCTGGATAAACATAAACTGACCTGGTTTATAATCAAACCTGGGCCCTTTAAAAAAAAGGCTCCAGATGTCATCTGCTTCCTGCCGAACTTCAACAATTTCATAAGGGCTGCGGCGAATAGTAAAAATCCGCACCAGGCGGTAGACAACAACAGATAAAAAAAGCAAACTTAGTAAATAAAGGTAATAATAGACAAGGGAGCCAGGTATTGCGTGATAAAAAGCATGAATCATAACCAAAGGGAAAAGGACATAATTAGCCAGGTGAATATTGCGCCAGGTTTCGTAAGGTAGGCCAATTTTTTTGTACGTAGAGGCCAGCCCGGCTGTTACCATAAAACCAAGCAAGGCCAACACTCCAAATAAAATAAAAAGGTTAAAAAAAGTCTGACCGAAATAACTTAACCGGAAAGCCACAATCAGCACAGCATGAAAAAAAATCATGATCAAGCCGGCCCGTCCGAAAATGCGGTGCCAGCGAAACATCCGGTCTAAACCAAACCCCTGTTCCAGGATTTTAATTCTTGATGCCAAAACAAACTGCAACAGTATAAATGTCAGACCCAGCATAGCCAGGAGTAAACCGCTATAGAGCAGATAGAAATTACTAAAAAAAGCAAACTCCACTCTTAAGAGCCAGGATATTGTGGCAGCAAGAAAAAGGGCACCGGTGATTATTGGCAGGGCTTTTGTTTTCATAGTCCAGCCTCCTATAAAATATTCATCTCCAACTAAAGATCTTCAGCACCATTGTATATAAAAGTAATCACAATTACAAACAAAAGCATTTTCAAGAAAGGATAAGCTTTGCTGAGTCCTGTTTAGCAGCAGTACTCTAGCGTAAATTGCCTTTTTTGCTGAATTCAGCTATATTATTACCAGAGATAATAATCTCTATCTGTATACTTTCTTTTATCTGAAAGCTAGCCTTGAGTTATTTACACCAGGATGATCAACAGGCGTGTTTTTGATAAAAACAGATTAGACGATAACCGGTTTTATTAAAGCCCGGTC
>PWMM01000253.1 GCA_003558195.1 Syntrophomonadaceae bacterium | reverse complement strand
ATAATAAAAAATTATCTAAAAAGTTTTTTGATATAAACGAAATGTTTAAATAGTTATGTAACGTAAATGTTACACATGGAACAAAAAAGTTATAGTATGGAAATCGTAAATCTTCTTCTTAAAGAAGATAATCATATAAGAGGATTGGCAAAAAAACTTAAAATAAATCATATGACAATACTAAGGAGGACAAAGGAACTTACCAAAGCCAATGTTGTTGATTACAAAAAAGAGGGAAAAAATAATGTTTATTTTCTTAAAAAAACCGTTGAAGCAAGAACTTATGCAATAATGGCTGAATCCTACAAACTTTTTATGCTAATTAAAAAATATCCAAATTTACGCAGAATAATAGAAAAAATTCAAAAAAACAATAAAGTAGAACTAGCCATACTTTTTGGTTCATATGCAAAAGGACTGGCAAAAAAAGATAGTGACATAGATATTTATGTTGACACAACTAATAAAAAAATAAAAAAAGAATTGGGAATGTTAGATTCTAAACTTAGTGTTAAAATAGGAAAATATAATAAAAATGCTTTATTAATAAAGGAAATAGAAAAAAATCATATAATAATAAAAGGGATTGAAAAATATTATGAAAAAAATAAATTTTTTTATTAAATTAGTAAAAGAAAACAAACTGGAGCTTGTAGAACCAAGTGAAGAGATTATGCAAAGCTATATTGAAAAATCGGAAAGTAGTCTTATTTCAGCAAAAATTTTATTTGAATACAATAGATTAGAAGAAGCAGTTTCTATGGCTTATTACAGCATGTATCATCTCTTAATTGGTGTATTGTTTAAAATTGGAATAAAGTGTGAAAACCATTCTGCTGCAATAATATTGATGAATAAATTATTTGGGCTTGATAATTCATACATTTCATCTGCCAAAAAAGAAAGGATAGACAAGCAATATTATGTTGATTTTAATGTAACTAAAAAAGAAGTTAAAAATATGATTAAAGAAGTAGAAGAATTCAATAGTAATTTAATTGATTTTAAAGCAAAAATTAATAATAAAGATATCAAAAAATATAGAGAAAAGTTCAAAAAATTAGTTTAAAATAATTCTTTGAATTTTAATTAAAATGAGTATCCAAATTATTGGGTAATATGAAAAACTGCTGTTTAGACTCCTGGTCCATTTGATTTTATAAATTATCAAATATTTTTTTATTAAGAATTCGTGTAAAATCTATAAATTTCTAAAAAATAAAAAGAGGTTTATTCAACCTCTATGTTTTGATTGCTTCTTTTTGACTTTAGTTCTATTTCTATTTCCAATTCCTTTTCAGCGCCAGCACCTTCGTAATCTACCTTGAGTTCAACAGGTTCTCTGAAACTAAAAGGTAGTTCCCATTCACTTGTTTTTACTTTCACTTCATCACCTTTTTTCATTTGCTCTCCTAATGCTATCAAAAAATCCGCAACTTGTTCTTTATTCAAGTGTGTTTTCCATTCAATATCTTCATTTGATATTATGCGTTTTGTTCTATTATTTTCATTTGGTATTTCTGCCATATACATCACCGAGAAATTCATGTTTCTGTTCAATATAAATCTTTCCAATAAAAACAAAAAACAATATAAAAGTTGAAAATTTTGAAAAACTATAGGAGGTAATATTATGAGTAAAACTGAAGAGAATGCAAAGAAAGCATTCGCAGGAGAAAGCCAAGCAAGAAACAAATATGATTATTTTGCAAAAGCTGCAAGAAAGGAAGGATTCTTATACAGCGCAAAAATTTTTGAAGAAACTGCAGAAAATGAAAAACAGCATGCAAAGGATGAATTTAGAATAATGAGCAAAATAGGTAGCACGGAAGAAAATTTAAAAGAAGCTATTAAAGGGGAAAATTACGAACATTCAGAAATGTATCCTCAAATGCAAAAAGACGCAGAAGAAGAAGGAAATGAAAAAGCAGCAAAACTTTTCAAAGAAATTGCGGAAGTAGAAAAGCAACACGAAAGACGATTCAAAAAACTTCTAAAAATGGTTCAAGAAGGAAAAGTATTCGAAAGAGAAAAATCAATAAGATGGAAATGTGCAAAATGCGGATACATACACGTAGGGACAAAACCACCGGAAGAATGTCCATCATGCAAGCATCCAAAAGAATACTATGAACCAGAATGTATGTGTTTTGAAGAATGTTGTGAAATTTGCAACCAATAATTTTTTATTAGGGCTAGTCCCTTTATTTATTATTTTTTAGTAGTTAATAATTAGAAAGAAATATAAATGATAAATGTTTTTAAAATTTATGTTCGCAGTTAAAAATGTTAATAAAATAGAAACTGTGCATTTTGGACTCGAAGAATATATAAAACAAAAAAAATGGAAAAGAGATACATCACAAATCTCCCATTGGAAAAGAAAACGGAGAACTTTTTTACGTAACTAAAAGCGAATGTAACGGAGAAAACAAAATAAACATTTTCAAAAAAACTTATGATTACATAGATAGAGAAACAGTGATTTTAGATAGTGAGCAAATTTCCCTTTCAGAAAAAGATTTATATCATATAAAAAATATCGAATGCAGAACAGAACTTTATGAAAAAGAACTAAATAAAAAAGAATATGGTGTAACTGTCTTTGCAGAAAAAAAGGGAGATAATATTTTGATTACAAAAGAAAATTTTGGTTATGAAGGATTTAACTCTAAAATCGTAAGGGTTGAAAAAATAGAAATTTCAAAAGAAAAACTTTCAAAGCTCGAAACGATTTTAAAAGGATAACATTTATAAACTTCAAGGTTCGGAATAATGTTTACTAAGGATGAAGAAAGACATACAAGCACAAATTGTGATTCATCCTTAATTCTATGTGCTTCCTGAATCAACAGATCTGGAAGTGAAGGTGCCCTCTTGTGCCAAAAATTTATGGTCAATGGTGCTATGCAAAAGAGATTTTTACCAGAATAGGCACTACGCTATTAGGTGGATAGCTCGGCTCAGATGCTGATGAAGGGCGCGGCAAGCTGCGATAAGCCATGGGTAACCGCACGCAGGTTAAGATCCATGGGTTCCTGAATGAGACTTCTTGACATGCAGTAATGTGTGTCGCTTGCTTTGCAAGTAGGAACGCGGTGAATTGAAACATCTTAGTAACCGCAGGAAAAAAAATCAATTGAGATGTCGTGAGTAATGGCGAATGAAATCGACACAGGGCAATCTGAATCTGTTATAGTGATATAATAGACATGTGGATTTTCAGAGCTGCATTTGCTATCTTCTAAATTAAGCTGAAGTTCTTTGGAAAAAGATACTATAGAGGGTGATAGTCCCGTAGGCGTAAACTTGGAAGATGGTGCAGTTTCTAGAATACACGGGGTTGATACTCCTCGTGGAAATTGGGAGACAGTAACTTCCAACCCTAAATACTCTCTGAGACCGATAGTTTAGTAGTACCGTGAGGGAAAGCTGAAAAGGATCCAGAAATGGATGTGAAAAGAACTTGAAACCTAATAGTTACAGTATGCTGCGGCTCAAAAGGCTGATCTATGAGTGAAGTTGTCGTAAGGCAATTTTAGCGAACAGATTAGTTCCAGGGTTGCAGTGTGTGTTTCGGATAATGTGGCAGGGAGTTTGTCTTAATGGCGAGAATAACTTCTGTTTAGGAAGGCATTCTAAGCGAAAGCGATATGCGCGCAGCTGGCTTGTCCAGTGAGGTGCGACGTGCGAAAGTGCGTGCAGTCATTAGGATCATACCCGAAGCCGTACGATCTACGCCTGGTTAGGATGAAGTGGGGGCTAACCCTCCCATGGAGGTCCGAAGAGTTGCTGCCTTTCAAAGCGCTCTCATGAACTGGGTGTAGGGGTAAAAGGCCAATCATGTGCGGCAATAGCTGGTTCCTCTCAAAATGAGCCTAAGCTCAGCCTTGTCCGAGTTAGCTAAAAAGGTAGAGCACTGATTGAGTATTCAGGAATCGAGAGATTTCGATACACTGTCAAACTCCGAATTTTTTAGCGACGTAGAAGACAGGAGTGGGGGCACTGGGGTAAGCTTGGTGTCCAAAAGTGGAACAACACAGACTAAAGTTAAGGTCCCAAAATGCTGATTGAGTGAAACGAACTTAGTCACCAGTCGTAGACAGCCGGGAGGTAGGCTTAGAAGTAGCCATCCTTTAAAAAGTGTGTAACAGCTCACCGGTCAATGACTGTTGGCGAGGAAAATGGACGGGTCTAAATCAGCTACCGATACTTTAGACCGCACCCTACTGGGGTGTGTGTGGTAGAGAGGCGTGTCGCATGGGTAGAAGATGGGTCGTAAGAACCATTGGACCGTGTGATATTGAAAATCCTGCCGGTAGTAGTAGCATAGATGGGTGAGAATCCCATCCGCCTTATGAGCTAGGTTTCCTCGGCAATGCTTCGTCAGCCGAGGGTTAGTCGAGCCTAACCAACAGGGTAATTCCTATGTTGGGAAAGGGAAGCAGGTTAATATTCCTGCACCGCTTAGATACGTTCGGCAACGAAAGCCTGTTCGATGACGTTTCTGGATAAGTGAAGCAGTACCATCGTACTGTTTAACAAGGATAAATCCAAGGAGTTCTGTAATGGAGAGATTTGGATTAAACTTGGAATAGCTGACGTATGTCAGTTTCGCTGAATCCCGGAACCCGTGAAAAGTTGAACAGGAAGGATTCTAAGTGACCGTACCGAGAACCGAGACAGGTGTCTCAGGCTTAGAAGGCCAAGGCGTGTAAGGATAATTCAAGTCAAGGGAATTCGGCAAAATCGCCCCGTAACTTCGGGAGAAGGGGTGCCTGCGATAGTGTTTCTTAATGAAGTGTTATTGCAGGTCGCAGTAACAAGGGAAACCGGACTGTTTAATAAAAACATAGCTGGTTGCAAATCGGAAACGATTCGTACAACCGGCGACGCCTGCCCAGTGCCGGTATCTGAATGCTCATTTCAATGGGTTCAAGGACCGGTAAACGGCGGAGGTAACTGTAACCTTCTTAAGCAAGCGCAATGCCTTGCCGTTTAATTGACGGCTTTGCGAACGGCGTAACTAGGTTTCCACTGTCCCTGGCTGAAACCTTATGAACACACTATTCTGGTGCAAAGGCCAGAGAATTCCATTGGGACGAAAAGACCCCAGGAACTTTACTATAGCCTGTACTTGCGTTTCAGATTTTAGT
>PWMM01000335.1 GCA_003558195.1 Syntrophomonadaceae bacterium | reverse complement strand
TAGGATCTGCTCAGCTCTATTTAATTACTATTGCCTGCTGAAATGAACCGCTCTCAAAATTAGCTTCTTTCCAGGAACTTGGCTGGAAAATCGCAGCATAGCATTAAAAATAACCCTTATTAATATGAAAGAGTGGGAAAACCCACCCTTGACAAGAAACTCCTATCACCTTTACTAATTTATCATAAATAGATTTGTTGCGCAACTACCGGCTAAAAGGGATTCGCCAAGCAACTGAAGGAAAAATAAACCTCACCTTCAACTCAAACAGCTAAATAATTACTCATACTTCTTACAACTTTCCTGGTTAGGTTACCCGGTTCATTTCGTAAAGAAATATTGCCAAAATCCTCTTTCCCGATCGACTTTTCTTTATGTAAGCATTTTGGTTTTTTAATAACCCGTTTAAATTCAACAATCACCGAGGCCCCTTTTTTGCCCTGAAAGGTAGTGCTCTTTAACGCTTTCATCATTGGCCCTAACTGTTCTTAACTGGGTCTTACTCCCCGATATGTTGGAGCTCCGAGCTTCTTGCCTGCTGTTCCTCTACTTCCAGCAGGTCTAGGCAATTCAAATGCATCATCCTTAATGAAGGCGAACTAGAGCTTTTCCCTGGGATCAGCACCTATTCTGGCCACGTATTTAAAAATTTCCCAGTACATTTTTACCCTGGCCAGGGCTCCTTTAAAAAAACCCAGCTTTTCTTCCTTCATAACATGAGATAGATCGGGAAGCTGTACTATTTCCGCTTCAATATCATTATCTTCAACATATTGATGCAAGGCTACTTCTATACCGAAGCGTGAGAGATCAAGGTCTGAGATATTTTCCAGTAAATCTCTTTTTAACGCTCTTTGTCCGGATAAAAAAGGCGCCATCTTTTGAGCAATATCGGTAGCCATGCGTCCTTTTTCGAATATTCCTACCGCCATTAAAGCCCTTTCTTTAATCACCGGATCTAAAAGGTCTTCCACATGTTTGACGGTGAGGCCTAGCAAATCGGCATCCAGAATTAATATGATTTCTGAATCGCAACGGTCAAGGCCGGCCTTAATCGCCCCTCCTTTACCTCTATTATCAAGTAATTCTATTACTTCTACTTGATTATACTGCATAGCTGAATGAACAGTTCCATCCTCTGAGCCATCACTGACTACGACAATGCGGTGAACATTTTTTACTTTCTTCAGAGTTTTAATAACATTACCAACGGTTTTTTCTTCATTGAAAGCAGGAATAATTGCCGCCACTTCCATCTCAGTCAACCTCCTCCCCTGTTCTATATTCTAAAGATATTAATAAATCAAGCTCTTCCTTTAATGCATCCAGGAGGTAATCCAACCCTACAGTGCGGGTTACTCTACCGCGACTGAAAACAAGCCCCTGTTTATTCCCTGCACAAATACCGATATCAGCTTCCCTGGCTTCACCGGGGCCATTAACCGCACAGCCCATTACTGCTACTTTCAAAGGCAGCTGATAATTATTGATCAAAACTTCTGCTCTTTCCACCAGGGATACCAGGTCTACAGAACAGCGTCCACAGGTAGGGCAAGAAATCAATTCAGGCCGGGTTTGGCGATCCATACCAAGGGAGAGCAGGATTTGCCGGGCAGCGAGAACTTCTTCGATAGGATTAGCTGTTAAAGATACCCTGATTGTATCTCCCAGCCCTTCGGCCAGGAGAGTCCCAATCCCTACTGCTCCTTTTATTAAACCAGCTTTTAAAGGACCCGCTGCAGTAACCCCAAGATGCAGGGGATAGGGTTTTTGCGCAGAAAAAAGCCTGTAAGCTTTTATCGTGGTTAAGACATCAGAAGCCTTAAGGGAAACCACCACCCTGAAGAAATCTATTTCTTCCAATACCTTAATATAACCCAGAGCTGACTCTACTAAAGCTTCAGCAGTGGGGCCATTATATTTAGCCATAATATTTCTTTCCAGGGATCCGGCGTTAACGCCAATCCGGATCGGTACTTTCAGCTGGTCTGCCCTGCGGGCCAGCTCAATTAGCTTTTCTTTTCCCCCGATATTTCCTGGATTAACCCTGATCTTGGATGCCCCGCTTTCCAGGGCTTCATGGGCAAGCCGGGCATCAAAATGAATGTCGGCGATTAATGGAACAGGGCTTTTAATTGCCATGGCAGCAAAAGACTTGACTGCTTCCCGGTCCGGAATAGCCAGGCGAACCAGGTCGCAGCCAGCTTCGGCTAGCTGAATGATTTGATCAAGTGTTGCTGCTTGATCGGTGGTTTTGGTATTGGTCATAGACTGTACAACCACCGGGGCAGTTCCACCAATGGTAACCGCACCGACTTTAACTGGCCTGGTTTCTGCACGCTTAAATTTTTCCATTAATCAACACCATAGTTGTTTTAATATTTTTTATCATAAAATATTCCTTAAAACAATATCGAAGGAATAGTATCGCCTCTATCTAATTACCGGGCGAAAAGAAGAGGCGCAGCACATCCTGGTAAGTAATAAACAGGATTAAAGTAATTAGCAAGGCAAAGCCTATGAAATGGATAAAGCCCTCCTTCTCAGGCTCAACTGGGCGCCCCCGCACTGCTTCAATAACCAGAAATAAAATCCTCCCTCCATCTAAAGCCGGTATGGGAAGTAAATTTATGATTCCCAGGTTTATGCTAATCAAAGCAGTTAACATGAGCAGGTTCACAAAGCCAGTCTGGGCCACCTCGCCTATTACATGCACTATTCCCAACGGTCCGGCTACATCCATTGGAGCTTGGCCTGACAACACGTGATAAAATGAAGCCAGGATCATGGCATATTGCCTGAAGCTTTGCTCTATGGACAGGATAAAATTATAGCGATCAAGTTTCTGACCAATACCAATAATTCCCCGTCCGGTCTCCTGTTCCTCCGTGGCGGTAACCATATAACTAAGTTCCTGCCCGTTTCTATCAACAGTGATTTCAAAATGCTCATTGGGCCGCTCTGAAACAACTAAGACCAGGTCTCTAAAAGTATCTATGGTTTCTCCGTCAACAGCGGTGATCACATCTCCGACTTCCAGACCTATATCCTCGGCGGGAGAATCTTCAACCACATTTCCAATTTTGGCATTTTCTGATGGAGTACCCACAATGAAGAAAAAGATCAGGAAAAAAACTACCAGGGCCAGGATCAGGTTCATGCCGGAACCGGCCAGTAAGACCGCCATGCGACTGAGAATTGGTTTTTGCGGAAAGCTGTCAGGGTCTTCTGCTTCTTCCGGATTCTCACCCATTAACCGGCAAAAACCACCAAGCGGTACTGCCCGCAGTGAGTAATCAGTTCCTTTTTTACTCCAGCCAATTATCTTGGGCCCGAAACCGATAGCCAACTCTAAAACCCGGATTCCTGCCAGGCGTGCAATATAATAATGGCCTAATTCGTGAGCCAGGATTAGTAAGCCAAATACAAATATGGCGGCAATAATCGTTTGCATTTAAATCATCCTTTCCTGTAACTATCTATTATCTCAGCCGCCCTGCGGCGAGACCAGTTATCGGCATCTATTATCTCTTTAATGCCGGGTTTATCAATTTTAACATGATTATCCATGACTTGCTCGATTACTCCTGGTATTTCAATAAAGCTAAGCTCTTCTTTAAGAAACCGGGCTACAGCAACTTCGTTAGCACCATTTAAAACAGCCGGCATGGTCCCATCTGCTTTTGCCGCCCGGTAAGCCAGAGCCAGGCAAGGAAAATTATCCGGGTCCGGGGGATAAAAGTCAAGTTGTTTTTCAAATAAATTGCAACGTTCAACCTGGCTCTCTAGCCGTTCCGGATAGGTCAGGGCGTACTGAATGGGCAGGCGCATATCGGGCGCTCCCAGTTGAGCGATTAAAGATCCATCGATATATTCAACCATAGAGTGGATAATACTCTGAGGGTGGACTATCACTTCAATTTGGTCCAGCTCAAGATCAAAAAGCCATTTAGCTTCTATTACCTCAAGCCCTTTATTCATCATAGTAGCCGAATCAATCGTTATCTTACTACCCATATCCCAGTTGGGGTGTTTTAAGGCCTGATCAGGTGTAACCTTTTTCAATTCTGCTTTTTTCCAGCCGTAAAAAGGCCCCCCTGAAGCGGTCAGGTATATCCTGGCGAGCTCCTCTTTCGAAGCATTGCCAATACACTGCCAGATGGCCGAATGTTCACTATCCACTGGGAGGATTCTTCCCTGATCAAGTAGACCTTCCCGTTTTAGTATTGATCCGCCAATGACAAGCGCTTCTTTGTTAGCGAGGGCAACAATTTTACCTTTTTCTAAAGCAGCAACAAGGGGTTCAAAACCGCTAAAACCAACCTGGGCCATCACTACTAAATCGGCATCCGGCCAGGTAGCAGCCTGCAGGTTACCAGAAGATCCGGAGACAACCGTACACCCGGAACCACGGACTGCCTGTTTTAATTTTTCTGCAGACCGGGCGTCATTTAATACTGCCAGTTCAGGCTTAAAAACCTTTACCTGATCAGCCATCAAGTGGCAATTGCTGCCGGCAGTTAAAGCTACAACACGATAATTATCGCCCAGGGTCTTTATTACATCCAGGGTTTGCCTACCAATTGATCCTGTAGAACCTAATATTGCAATTTTTTTCTCCATTCTTTCAAATCCTCACTATAACTCTGATCCGCTCGCTTCCCCTGTAAAGAATAGCAGGAATTTATTAAAAGGAAAACCTTAATTTTCAACTTAACCTTCTGTAACTAAAAAATCTGCTATTCCTGTAAAAAGGCTGCACCCAACCAACCTTACAATAAAAACTTTTTATATCAGGACTATATTTTTAAAAGCGCCGGCAACTTCTTGCCTGCAACCCATTAACAAAGCCATCAAAAAAATTGCTTCTGCAGGCAAAACTAATGCCTGTTGGTTCTCTAAAAAATATTTAGGTGTCCCTTGCTGTAAGACTTTTTTATGGTTGCACTTACAGCAGCTCAATTAATAAAAAAAAGTAGTAAGCAAAAGGCGCCGCCAGCATAATGCTATCAAAGCGGTCCAATATTCCTCCGTGGCCTGGAATGATTGCTCCGGAATCTTTAGTCTGCATTTGTCTTTTTAAAGCGGATTCCATCAAATCGCCCAGCTGGGCAAAAACTGAAATTCCAAGGGCCAGGATCAGGGCATACAGGGGAGAAAAACCAAAAAGGTCGGGAAACAATATTG
>PWMM01000028.1 GCA_003558195.1 Syntrophomonadaceae bacterium | reverse complement strand
CATTTAATTCTAGAACCAGCTCTTCTACCCTTTCCGGGTTTAAATCATAAAGATAAACCTGGGTTGGATCCATACCCACTCGCTTAACAATACCTTTAGCCAAAGCTGATCCCATTGCCCCGCAGCCGATCAAACCGGTTTTTTTATTATTCATGATTACCTTCCCTCTCTTTAAAAACTTATTCCCTATTCTATCCAACGGACATAACTAATGCAATAGTAAAATAAAAAAAGCTTTTTAGTTTCATGCATTAATGGATAATATATGCCATGTTGTTATGGGATTTAAAACTAAAGATCCGAAGGGGATAAAAATATACTTGAAAGCAATATAAAACCAGGTCCCAACAGGCCTTCCTGCTCACCGCTGGATTTCTTCACTGCCCATCTCCAGTCGAGCTTCCGCCACCTCCTCTGGATGGCTTTCCCCCAACCTCCGGCCAGCTACTTTCTTCCGTGCTGTGCTTTCCGGTAAATTCCCGATTTTACAATTTCCTTTACCGGCTCTTACAGCGATCTGGTTTTAGGGATTATCCTTTCACGGATTCCGGTAAGCCCTTCTTCCACTTTTGTTACTCCCCGTTATCCAGACCCGGCTTGCTTTCCAGTCTCTCGGAACCTGGTAGTTATATTATTGATCGAAACTTTAAACTTGTCAATACCTTTTTAAAAATTTTTATTAAGCAAATAAAGATTTTATTTTATCAAGAGCCCAGGTCAATTCTTCCCTGCTTGCTACTAATGGTGGTGTAAACCTGATAACATTTTCATGTGTTTCTTTACAGAGTAACCCTAATTACATCAATTTTTCACAGTAGCTACGAGCTGGAACATTTAACTCTATCCCGACTAACAAGCCCTTCCCCCTGACTTCAATAATATGCGGGTCATCAATTTTCTTTAGTTCTTCAATAAAGTAGTTGCCCTGTTCCAGGGATTTTTCTACCAGAGCCTCTTCTTCAATCACTTCCATAGCGGCTATCGCTACTGCACAGGCCAGTGGATTGCCTCCAAAAGTAGAACCGTGGGAGCCGGGATCAAACACTGCCATTATATCGTCATCAGCCGTTATAGCCGAGATGGGTAAAACTCCACCTCCAAGAGCTTTGCCCAAAATATAGATGTCCGGTGTAACTTCTTCCCAATCAGAAGCAAATAGTTTGCCGGTACGACCAAACCCGGTTTGGATTTCATCAGCCATAAACAGAATCTGCTGATCTCGGCATACCTGATAGGCCTCTTTCAGAAAGCCTTCCGGAGGAATTATGATACCACCTTCACCCTGGATTGGTTCTATCAATAACCCGGCCGTGTTTGGAGTTATAGCATTTTTAAGCGCATCAATATTTCCGTATTCAATAAGTTTAAAGCCTGGTGTAAAAGGTCCATAACCCTTATTATAGGATTGATCTGAACTGAAAGAAACAACTGTAATGGTTCGACCGTGAAAGTTGCCGGTGCAAGTTATGATTTCTGCCTGGTTGGAAGGAATATTTCTCTTTTCATAGGCCCACCTGCGCGCTGCCTTGAGAGCAGTTTCCACAGCTTCTGCCCCCGTATTCATCGGCAGGACCTTTTCTTTTCCAGTTAATAGTGCCAATCTCTCGGTAAATTGCCCCAGCTGGTCATTATGAAAAGCTCTTGATGTAAGCGTAATTTGATCAGCCTGATCTTTTAAGGCCTGAATAATTTTGGGATGGCGATGCCCAAAATTCATCGCGGAGTAAGCGCTTAGCATGTCCATGTAGCGGTTGCCTTCTGGGTCTTCAACCCATACTCCTTCACCTTTTGATAACACAACGGGTAAGGGCAGGTAATTACGGGCCCCGTACTTTTCTGTGATATCAAGAATTTCTTTTGTGCTGCTCATCAAAATCACCCCATTTGCAATAATTATCCTAAATTACAATTACATAAAAAATACCGGCTTTAAATTCTGTCCGGATACTCATGCCTTTAAAGGCAATTATTTTATGGAAAGATAGAAAACGATTAATCCTTAATTGGACCTGTGGTTCTGGGAAATAATTATTCAAACGAGATGCCGCCTTTAAAGCGGCATCTCGGTGCTAATCCTGGCAGGGGAGACAGGACTTGAACCCGCAGCCTGCGGTTTTGGAGACCGCTGCTCTGCCAGTTGAGCTACTCCCCTTTGCGCTTAATATTTTAATCGATTTAAACGGCTTTGTCAATTGAAATAAATATGCCACCAGGTTTGATCCAAGGGTCTATATTTTCTTTTCCATTTCCGCATAGGTTTCATCTAGAATAGCTAACATCTCGTCGGCCAGCTCTTTATTCATGGTCAGGGGTGGACACAACAGGTTGGCAAACCCACCAGTACTGATCCGCATGAGCAACCCTTTTTCACGGGCAATATTCATTGCTTCAGTGGCAAAAGAAACCGGGAAAGGTTCTTTCGTTTTTTTATCTTTAACTAGCTCTATACCATAAAGCATTCCTGTGGCTCTTACTTCACCGATAAAAGAAAACCGCTCGATAAAACTATTTAACTGCTCACCGATATAGGCGCCTACTGTTCTGGCGTTTTCTGGCAACTTTTCTCTTTGAAGGATATCTATATTTACTAGAGCGCAGGCTGTTGCTACAGGATGGCCGCCGTAAGTATAGCCATGCATAAAAAGATCCTCAGAAAGAACATCGGCAATTTTTTCACTTACAATAACGGCACCCAAAGGCACATAGCCGCTGCTTAAACCTTTGGCTACCACCATCATATCAGGTTTTACACCGGGATAATGCTCGATACCAAACATTTTACCGGTTCGACCGAAACCGGTAATCACCTCGTCGCATATAAAAAGCACCCTATACTTGTCACATATTTCACGGATAATCGCAAAATACTCTTTTACAGCCGGCACGTAACCACCGATCGTTCCCTGGACAGGGTCGGCGATAAATGCAGCAACCGAATCAGGCCCTTCTTCTTGAATCATCTTTTCCAGGGCATAAGCGCAATCGATATTGCAAGAGGGGTAATCCTTACCTACCGGGCAGCGATAGCAGTGGCAATGTGGTATCCTGAGGAAACCCGGGACCAGCGGCTCATAAGGAACCCGATTCCCGTAAAAACCATTAGCGCTGATGGCACCCATGTTCATGCCATGATAGGCTTTATCCCTGTAAATTATTTTGTATTTACCACATTTATCAGTATTCTTAAAATAGGCCCTGGCAATTTTAAAAGCACTGTCGTTTCCTTCTGAACCACTGTTTACAAAATGCGGCACATTGAGATCGCCCGGGGTCAACGAGGCCAGTTTTTCTACGAGTTCTAAGGTCGGTTTTGTTGTAAACCCAAAAAAACTATGCCAGTATTCAAGATCACACATCTGTTTGTAAACAGCCTCAGCTACCTCTTTCCTGCCGTGTCCGATGTTCACCACCTGGAGCCCCGCAAATCCGTCAAGGTAGCGTTTCCCTTTTGCATCCCAGACATAACAATCCTCACCTTTAACAATGACAGTAGCCCCTTTTTCTTTTACGTCAGCCAGCTTAGTAAAACTGTAAAGCATCTTTTTTTCAGCCTGTCGGTCCATTATTTTACCTCCTGTTGTGATTTGCGTTATGATGCTTTTTCGGTATTGTACCGTTTCAAAAAAATCCGGTTACAGGACTTTTTAGTAAAAATTCCATTAATCGTGCGGCTTTCTATGATCACTAGATTCAGTAAAGCTGAAACTGGGAAAATCAGAACTTTAAACTTCGTTAATATGAACTTGCGCGGTTTTCAGGTTCAGTTTTTAAAACAAATTTTAAAAACTGCTGTGCTCAGTCCTGGCTATAATTTCATTTTGCAGCTGTTCGCTTAAATTATTAAAATAATCGCTATAGCCGGCTACCCTGACAATCAAACCGCGGTGTTCTTCAGGTGCTTTTTGCGCTTGCCTTAAAGTAGCAGCATCAATTACGTTAAACTGGATATGGTGTCCATCAAGCACGAAATAGGATCTTATTAGACTGGCCAAACTATCCAGCCCTTTATTTCCCTCTAAAACCGGTGGGGTAAATTTCATATTTAAAAGAGTGCCTCCCGTAAGCAGATGATCCATTTTCGAAGCTGATTTTATGACCGCGGTAGGGCCATTTAAATCAACCCCCTGGGAAGGCGATATTCCTTCAGATAGCGGCATTCCAGACAGCCGGCCATCAGGTGTTGCTCCAATTACTGAACCGAAATATACATGGCAGGTAGTGGGCAGCATATTAATGCGGTAAGTACCCCCGCGAACCGTTTTGCGACCTTTAACACTACGATAAAAGCAGTGAAAAATATCCTGCATAATTGCATCAGCATAGTCATCATCATTGCCATAATGAGGAGTCCTGTTGATTAACAGCTGGCGCTCTACTTCTTTACCTTCAAAATTATACTTGAGTAAATCAAGTAGCTCCGACCAGGAAAAATTTTTCTCCTCATAAACATGTTTCTTCAGGGCAGCCAGGCTGTCAGTTATGGTCCCGATCCCTACACCCTGAATATAATTGGTGTTGTAACGAGCCCCCCCGGCATTGTAATCCCTGCCGTTTTCAATACAATCATCTATAATCAGCGATAAAAAGGGAGCCGGCATTTCCTCTGCGTAAAGTTTTTCAATTACATGGTTACCGGCAATTTTAATATCGACAAAGTGGCAAAGTTGCTTTTCAAAGGCTGCCAGAAGCTGATCGAAAGATCTAAATTGTTCCGGGTTTCCGGTACTTAAACCCAGCATTTTCCCACTTCCAGGATCTTTGCCACCATTTAAAGTAATCTCTAAAATTTTAACCAGGTTAAAGTAGCCGGTTAGAATATAACTCTCTTTACCGAAAGCGCCGGTTTCCACGCAGCCGCTGGTTCCTCCAGATCGCGCGTCTACCAGTTTTTTGCCCTGCGTTAGCAATTCAGAAATAACTGCTTCTACATTAAAGACAGAGGGCTGGCCCCAGCCTTTCCTGATCACTGCAGCGGCTTTTTTCAAAAAAAGATCGGGGCTTTTTTTACTGACCTGGATATTGGTGCTCGGTTGCAACAACCGCATTTCATCAATTACTTCCAGGAGCAGGTAGCTTACATCATTAACTCCATCACTACCATCCGGTTTAACTCCGCCCAGGTTGATATTGGCAAAGTCAGTATAGGTCCCGCTTTCCTGCAGGGTGATCCCCACCTTTGGTGGTGCAGGCTGATTGTTAAACTTAATCCAGAAACACTCCAGCAACTCTTTAGCCTG
>PWMM01000067.1 GCA_003558195.1 Syntrophomonadaceae bacterium | reverse complement strand
CTCGGAGACTACCAGGCCGTATCAAGCGGCAGTTCCAAGAAGATGGCCAGGCGTGTCGGCAGGCGTGCTGCCGGCAGGGCTACCGGTAAAACCCTGCGCCGTTTATTTAAGTAAGAGTTGAACCATGAAAAGGATTTGATGATAAACCCTCCATTATAAAAAGCGCGGTTTTCAATAACCCGGCAGCTGCCCGATCAAGCGATCCATAGAGCGCTCGACCGGTCAGTTTGTAACCCAATAGTTTTTGCAGATGAGAAGTATCTTTAGTAATGTCTGGGGCATCTTTAACCTGGAGGATAGAGATCTTTCTAAACTTGAAACGGCTTGTTTAAAAGCAAAAAAGGAGTGGCAGAGCGCTTCAATGCCTTAACCTTTCACGATTCGCAAAAAGTTAAAATTCTGCCAGACGACGAAGCAGGAGGTGCCTTTGAGGTCTCAGGGGCAGGGGAGATGATTCCCTGGCCAATGAGCTGGGGCCCAACCCTGGAAGTAATTGAACTGATCTGTCCGAAAGATGAGTTGAAAAATAACCTGCAAAATACGTTGCAGATCTATAGTAACTGAACAATAAGTAAGGAGAGATTATATGGATAGTTTAAGTGAAAAAGAGATTATAGAAGATTTTATATTAAACAGTCAAGATCTAGAAAAACTTGACAGCATGCTCACACATTTTAATGTATTTGAAACACTAAATATTGTAAATGCTGAAATAAGGCATTCGAATGTCTTAGCCTGGCTATTTGATCCCAAGGCAAATCATGGCACAGGTGAGTACTTTTTAAAGCGATTCCTGAAAAAATATGTAAAGAATAATAAAGGTGGGCTTGAAAACAAGCTAACTATCTTAGACACTGAACTTTTTGATTATGGAGATGTTGAAGTCAGAAGAGAGTGGGAAAATATTGATCTATTAATTAAGCTAAATGAGCAAGATAAAAAAGTTGTTATTGCTATTGAAAATAAAATTCATAGCACAGAACTAGAGGGTCAACTTGATAAATATAAAAAAATTGTTGAGAAAAAATTTAAAGATTATGTTCAAGCACTTATATATTTAACCCGTGAAGGTGAAAAACCAGGAGATAATACGTGGCTAATATGTGATTACGACTTTATAGCTGAATGCCTGGATGATTTATTAGAAAACAAAAGAGATTTAATGAATGTAAACATCCGAACATTTATTGAACAATACTTATTTATTTTGAGGAGGTATATTGTGGGAAATTCTGAGATAGAGAAAATCTGCAAAGAGATATACCAAAAGCATGCGAAAGCACTCGATTTAATATTTGAATACAGGCCGGATATGCAGAAGCAAATTTTTGAATACTTGGTAGAACTCTTAAAGAAGTTCGATAACATAAAAATTGACAACCAAGTTAAAGTGTATATGACTTTTACTACAAAAACTTTAGATAAAAAAGTAGATATCAAAGGTGAAGGGTGGACAAAAAACAATAAGATACTTTTATATGAGTTTAGCAATACAGAAAAAGGATTGTCATTAAAGTTAGCGCTTGGGCCAGGTAAAACCGATGACAGGAAAAAGATTTTTAGTTTTTGCAAGCTTAAGCCAGGCATTTTTAGTTCTTTGGGAAATGAACCTTCTGCAAAATGGACAACATTATACAGCAATAGTATTATAAATTTTAAATCCAATGATGTTAAAGATAAATCTTTTGAAGAATTAAAAGACGTCATAAAAACGAAGCTTACGGAGATTATAGAAAAGGATATCAAAGTTATTGATGATTATTTTGAGCAGAACTGGGATGAGTTTGAGCAAAACTGGAAAAAATAAATGACAGTAACTTGCCAAGACCTAAATCCCATCAGCAATACTAAAAAGTTCCACTTAGTACTCAAAAATAATTACAATTTGAGCAGAGTAGATTTTGATGACACACTTGTGTCACTGCACCCAGTTACAATTTAATACAGAGGAACTGGATGAACCTTCCCGACCATAAATAGGCTGGTTTTGCAGGGGAGCACCTCACTTTAATAATTCCAATAAACCAGAGAGGAAGGGTTCCCATGAGTGACAAGGTGAAAGTGAAAAAGTATAGCTGGCGAACTGAGTTAAATATATTAACAGAAAGTTTAAAGGTTACCTTACCTGCCGGTGATCCAAACATGTATAACTACAGGCTTGACACACTAGGCACTGAGTCGGATTACCAGGGCTTCGCTACGGTCATCGTCTACTTGCAGCTCAGCGAAAAAGTCGATGCAATTCAGGCCCAGCACCTGTTGACCGAAATAAGCAGGCTGCACGGCAGGTGCGAACTTAGCGGTTTTTACTGTTTTTTATAAACAAACCGGATAGTAATTTAAAATACTTATATAAATGGCCAACCCATGAAGACCATGCTAAAGCTTTGATTAGAAAAGCCTATAAAGAGCTGCAGCCGGAAGAAAGTACGGCATCTAAACAGCTAAACCTATTAACCCCCGGGGATACGCTGATCTTTAACCAGGAGCTGCGTGCTCCAAGAAGCGGTGAGAACCTTTACGTTATTATCCACGACAGTGATCAAGTGAGCCTCTCCGACCAAGTTTTAAAGGAGTCAGAAGGGTTTAGAAAAAGAATTATTACTGCCTGTATTGAAAAAGGGGAGACCATCAAACTTGCCGGTATTGACGCACTGCTCGGATAAATAAGATAGCCGGCCTTCCCGTTCGAGATAGGCTACCAAACTCAGCGGGTTTTCTCTTTGATCAGACCTTCCAAGTCTTCGTAATCCCTCTTCAAATTTTTAACCATTAACCTTGGCGCTTTCGATGCTTCAAATATTTCAATCAATCGCCTATAATACCATAGGGTTCCGTCTCTGCCCCCGTTAAAAGATTTCCAAAGCTCTTCCCCGTGATTGTTATATTCAATAACCAGGGCCCGCAGGTTATGAATTTTATCTGCCAGGTAAACCAGGTGTGTGGAATCAGAGGCACCTGGCAGCTTTTCTAGGTGCTCTTCCTTGCGCGGTTTCCACTCCTTCTTACTTTCACCGGGTTCCGGCAGGGCATCGCTGCATTCGCGCACTATCTGGGCCACCTTTTTACCGAACCGGCTTTCTATCAAAGTCAGTGTTTGTTCACCGCCTCGGTCTTCAGCTTCATCATGCAGCAGGGCAGCAATAATCTCTTCTTCGCTTCCCCCGTAATCCATTACCAGGGCCGCAACTCCCAGCGGGTGACTGATCCCCGGCACATTGCTTTTCTTGCGCGTGCTGCCCATGGTGTTTTTAACAGCCCAGTCAAGGGCATCAACAAAAAGATCTGTTAATTCGCTGTTGTTTCGCATCGGCATAACCCCTTTTTCGAATAGATCAGTTTGAAAGCCGGAACAGTTATACTCGGCTAATAAATATTAGTATACCAGAATAGCCACCCATAGAGCTCTGCTAAAAATTCGGCAGCAAAAACTAGCTGTGACACTTAACTGTCAGTAGTGGTTGCTAAAATGCTTATAAAGGCAAAGTTGAAAATAATTGGAGGTGCTTACCTGTGACTAATTACCTGAATAACATTGAGGTATTAAATCTATCATCAAGGTACTGTGGCTGGGTTGAAGATGTCAAATTGCTAACTGCGGAAATAGGTACAAAAGATGCCTTGAAGCGTGCATTTCCCAGGCTGAAGATTAGACAACTGTCGAAAAAAATTAGCGAGGTGAAATATTGCTGCCTGGTATCAAACCTTACCATAGAAACCACCCGTCAAATTTTTGAACCTGTACATGGAAGGCTTAATTGGCCTGATGATAACGCTCATGAAACCGATGGCAAAAATGGAGATGATAGCTATAAAAGGTGCGAGGATGATCCAGATGATAATTTTCTGGAGCAACTATTTAAAGAGCTAATGGATGTGCCTGAAGACGAAGAAATGTACGCCAACAATCATGACTGGGATGCTTCTTCCCTGGGTAATAGCGAATTGAATTTAGCAAAAAGCATCATAGTTAATGATCCCTTCTACGGTAAAGATCCATATAAGCCACAAGTAGTTTTGTTAGTTGTTGATTGCTACGGCATATATACTCAGTCGCTAAAGAAGTGGCTGGATAACTATTGCAGCAACAAGTCTAACTGCGGCATAACCAGGGCGATGCTGGACCTGCAAGAAAAACTTCGAAATAATCCGGACTTAGATGGTCCTGCAGTTTTGCTGTCTCCGGAAAACATAAAGACAATACAGCCTATGGTAGCAAATAATAGAGATAGAACTGTAAGAGAACTGCTGACTATAAAATTACAACCGGATATGCAATTTCTAAAAATGGTTTTTTTGCATGAACTTGGCCACCATGTTTTTAAAGCGCCTGGAAGAAACCTATCTGAAGCTATGGCTAACTGGTTTGCTTACTGCTTCCTTAACTGTAACGAAAAAGTTTTACTGCAAGAAAAAACATCTAGCCAGGAAAGGCCATATCAAATGTATCTCGGCTTATTATCCCTGCTGCACGGGGGCAGTCATTCAACCATTTTTGCCGACATCAAATTGCAGTGGCCATTGCCAGCCAGCGCAGAAATAGTTGGAGCATTTGAGCAGGGTGCTTTAAACAACGGCCTTGGAGATGATGGTTTAAGCGATAAGGCCCCTTGGACCAAGGTATTCGACTGGATGAACGCCGGGAATATGATCATGGATCATTTGGTTTACAAGGGAGTTTTTAAGCGCAGAAAAAAACCATACGATTTTAAACTGCACTACACACAGCTTTATGGCTATTTACTGGTTAGTGAAATCATGGGTTCAAACAAAGGTGATTTTATGTATGGTTTGAAAAGATATCTGCGCGTGTTGGTTCATAAATCGGTCGATTGCCGTATGAGTAAAAAAGCACAAAAAGAATGGTTGAAGGAACAGTACAGAAAGACCAGTTGATATAAAAAACTTAATTATGTTAAATGGCAGGTGGTGCACAGGAGGCGCAGCATGGGCGGCGACCATGTTATCTATCAATGACCCAGTGCCTAAGCAGGGAATACTAAAACGGTATAGAACTATATTATAACCACACGATAATAACTTTACGACCAGCTCTATATGCTGCTAAGGGGGCTACGCATGAGGGTCCGCAAAAACAAAGACTTTCCCTACCAGTTAGCCAGCAGCATGGGCGACATCCAGGCCATCTCCAGCGGCAGCCCAAAGAAGATGACCAAGCGAGTTGGCCCCCGGGTTACCGGCCGTGCCGCCAGCAAGGTGATGTGGAACCTTTTTAGTAGAATATAAT
>PWMM01000284.1 GCA_003558195.1 Syntrophomonadaceae bacterium | reverse complement strand
TAAAGGTGTGATCGAAGTACACTGGGAAGGCGAAACAGTGACCGGATCAGAATCTGACCGGGACAATCCTTAAAGCCGTAATATGTTCCCTTGACGGCGCAAATCGCAATAAATAGCCGCTATCAAAAGATAATTGCCTAAAATAGCCATTCAAACCTTACTGAAAGCTGATTAAACCCCTTACTGAACTTGCTCTTTCCCCGCAATCAGGCTATTATAAATTAAGGTCAGAGATGGTCAGACGATATCAGCTGGAAGGAAAAAGGCATGCCAAACCTGACAGATTGCATAGAAGATTATTTAAAAAAGCTGCTGGCGCTGAGTTGTGAACCCTACGTGGAAGTGCAGCGCCGTGAGCTGGCAAAAAAATTTGCCTGTGTGCCTTCCCAGATCAATTATGTCCTGGAACGGCGTTTCTCACCAGAAAGAGGCTACCTGGTTGAAAGCAGGCGTGGTGGTGGGGGATGGATTAGGATCTTCCGCCTAAAAACCAGCCAGGCCAGTCCCTGGCGGGAGGTAATAGAAAGCCTCAATGGCAGGGAATATGAGCCTTCGCGGGTCAGGCAGCTTTTAAAGCGGTTATACGAAGAAAAAATAATATCCAGGCGAGAATCCTTTCTTTTGGAAACAGTAACCAGGGACAGGATTTATGAAGAGAAAGGTTTAAGCAAAAAAAAAGCCAGGGAAATTCAGCATGAACTGTTAAATGAAGCCCTGGAAGAGCTGCTTAAAGTTAGTTATTGAAAGAGCGGCAATAAATAAGTTTAAAGGATTAAAGCGCGGTGATTAAAGGATCGATGATTAGTCAGCCTTTATGTTCAGACAAAGTTAGAAGTTTTATGACAGGAGTGTTTGTTGATGTTGTGCCAGGAATGTTATAAAAATGACGCCAATATTCACATCTTTAAAAGCATCGACGGCAAACATACCGAAGAGTTTTTGTGTGAACAGTGTGCTCGTCAAAAAGAAGAACTTGATTTTTCTTTTGAACCGCAGTTTTCACTGCATAAACTCTTTGCCAGCATGCTGAACCAGGGATTGTTGGAAAGCCGGCAGGCCATGCTCGCGGCTAAAAACCAGTGTCCAGGATGTGGCCTTTCGTTCGCCCAGTTTAGCCAGGTGGGCAGGCTTGGTTGTAGCAGCTGTTACCAGGCTTTTGAAGAGAGTTTAAAGCCTCTTTTGCGCCGGATTCATGCCAGCGCGGAGCATACCGGAAAAATCCCGGTTCGCACCCAAAAGCATGTCCAGTATAAACGTGAGCTGGATCAGCTTAAAAAAGAGCTGCAACTAAAGGTTGAAAATGAAGAATTTGAAGAAGCTGCTATTCTACGCGATAAGATTAAAGCCATGGAAAAAGACCTGGCCAGGGGTATTGAACATAAAGAAGAGCAAGAAGATAGTGATCCCCAGGATAAAAACCAGGAAGAGGGAGACGAAAATTGAAACAACTTCAATTCAGCTTGAGCCGCTGGATGGAAGGCGGCGGGCCGCAACCTGAAACAGTAATCAGCTCCCGGGTCCGGGCAGCCAGGAATATCAAGCACTATCCTTTTTCCTGCCTAGCTTCAAAAGAACAAAGCGAAGCTGTCCTTGATCAGGTTACCGCTGTTACAGCAGGAAAAGAAGAATTTGCCGGTTTCAGGTATATAAAGATGCAGGATATCACTGAACTGGAGAAACAGTCCCTGGTGGAAAAGCACCTGGCCAGTCCCTTCCTGGCCCGGGAGTCAAATAGCGGAGCCCTTCTTTTAAGGCGTGATGAAGCGGTCAGTATTATGATTAATGAAGAAGATCACTTAAGGATCCAGTGTATCTTACCCGGGTTGCGCCTGGAAGAAGCCTGGAAAGAGGCCGGGTGTTACGATGACGTCTTAGAAAACGAACTGGAATATGTTTTTGATGAGCGTTATGGGTACCTGACCGCCTGTCCGACGAACGTGGGAACCGGGCTCAGAGCATCGGTAATGCTTCACCTGCCGGCCCTGATTACAACCGGCCAGATTAACAAGTTCCTGGGAGCTCTTTCCCAGGTAGGTTTGACAGTACGGGGCCTTTACGGGGAAGGGACAGAAATTGTTGGTAACCTGGTGCAGGTATCCAACCAGGTAACCCTCGGTCATTCTGAAGAAGAAATAATCAACAACCTGGGAAGCGTAATTGGCCAGGTTATTGAACAGGAGCAAAAAGCCCGGCAATCAATCCTGGATAAAAAGCGCGATGAGCTTACTGATAAAGCCTGGCGGGCGCTCGGTTTATTAAAATACAGCCAGTTAATGAGCTCCCAGGAAGCAATTATGCTGCTGTCAGATTTGCGCCTGGGTTACGATCTGGGCTTGATTAATGAAGTTAATCATAAACTTTTAAACGAGTTGCTGGTTTTGATCCGCTCCGGTTGCCTGCAGCTATTAGCAGGGAAAAACCTCGATAGCCAGGAAAGAAACCTGGAACGACCGGTTCAGATCAAGCAAACTTTAGAGCGGTACAGCAAAAATCAGAATTAAAATATAACCAGAAATAACATGCTAGGGAATTTTAAAAAAAGAGGTGAACAACATGTTCATGTTTGGAAGGTTTACAGAAAGAGCACAACAGGTTTTGGTCCTGGCCCAGGAAGAGGCTAAGCGCTTAAACCATAATTTTATCGGAACCGAGCATCTGCTTTTAGGTTTGGTCCGGGAAGGCTCGGGGATTGCCTCCCGGGTTTTGCAGAATATGGCTGTTGACTTAAACCGGGTGCGGCAGGAAGTAGAAAGAATAACCCCCAAGGGTGATAAAATCATCCAGCAGGGAATTAGCTATACACCAAGGGCTAAAAGGGTGGTTGAACTGGCCATTGAAGAAAGCCAGAACCTTGGTCACAACTACGTGGGTACCGAGCACTTAATGCTTGGTTTGGTCCGGGAAGGGGAAGGCATCGCCGCCCAGGTCCTCTCTAACCTGGGTATAGACTTAAAGCGGGCTCGCAAGGAAGTTATCCAGCTTTTGGGCGGGGAAGAAGCAAGCGGCAAGGCGCCGGAAGGAGAAAAGGCCGGCGGCCCGCAGACCCCAACAGTAGATAGCTTCGGGCGCGATTTAACCAAGATGGCTAAAGATGGAAAACTTGACCCGGTCGTGGGCCGGGAAAAAGAAATTGAACGGGTTGTGCAGATCTTAAGCCGGCGGACCAAAAATAACCCCTGTTTAATCGGCGAACCCGGGGTAGGTAAAACGGCCATTGCCGAAGGGCTGGCTTATCATATTATCGAAGGCAAAGTGCCTGAAATCCTGCGTGGGAAAAGGGTGGTTACCATCGAGCTGGCAGCCGTGGTAGCAGGAACCAAGTACCGCGGTGAATTTGAGGAGCGCCTGCGCAAATTAATGAACGAGCTGCGCCAGGCTGGTAACGTGTTAGTGTTTATCGATGAGCTGCATACCCTGATCGGAGCAGGCGCAGCTGAAGGCGCTATCGATGCTTCTAATATACTCAAACCGGCTCTGGCCAGGGGAGAACTACAGTGCATCGGGGCAACTACCATGGACGAATACCGGAAGCATATTGAAAAAGACCCGGCCCTGGAGAGGAGATTCCAGCCCATTAAAGTGGGCGAACCAAGCCAGGAAGAAAGCATTGAAATTTTAAAAGGCTTGCGTGACCGCTATGAAGCGCATCATAAAGTAAAAATAACCGATGAGGCTTTAGAAGCTGCGGTAAAACTGGGCGATCGCTACATTTCGGATCGCTACCTGCCCGATAAAGCGATCGATCTTATTGATGAAGCTGCATCCCGGGTCCGGATCCGTAATTACACGGCGCCGCCCGATTTAAAAGAAGTGGAAGATAAGCTGAATAACCTGCGTACCGAAAAAGAAGCTTCCGTGCGCAACCAGGAGTTCGAAAAGGCGGCCAAGCTGCGCGACGATGAGCACAAGCTCAAAGAAGAGCTTGATGAACAGAAAAAAGAGTGGGAAAAACAGGTTGGCGCTTCTGACCTCTCCCTGGTGACAGATGAAGACGTGGCTTACATTGTCTCGAGCTGGACCGGGGTTCCGGTCAAACGCCTGGCGGAAGAGGAATCCGCCCGTTTAATGAAACTGGAAGAAACCCTGCACAGGCGGGTAATCGGCCAGGATGAAGCAGTCTGCTCGGTGTCTAAAGCTGTCCGGCGGGCCCGGGCCGGCTTAAAAGATCCCAAGCGTCCGATTGGCTCCTTTATATTCCTCGGTCCGACCGGGGTAGGAAAGACCGAACTGGGCCGGGCCCTTGCTGAAGCGCTTTTTGGCGATGAGAACGCCATCATCAGACTTGATATGTCTGAGTACATGGAAAAGCACGCTACGGCTCGTTTAATCGGGGCCCCACCGGGTTATATCGGCTATGAAGAAGGCGGCCAGTTAACAGCAAAAGTCCGCCGCAGTCCTTATTCGGTGATCCTGCTTGATGAAATTGAAAAAGCGCATCCCGATGTATTCAATATCCTGTTGCAGATTTTAGAAGACGGGAGATTGACTGATGGTAAGGGAAGAACGGTTGATTTTAGGAATACGGTCATAATCATGACTTCCAACGTGGGCGCCACTTTTCTTAAAAAATCAACAGTCGGTTTCGGCGCCTCCAGCGAAGATAATGATTATGAAGGCATGAAAGATCGGATCATGGACGAACTGAAAAAAACATTTCGCCCTGAATTTTTAAACCGGGTTGATGACCAGATCGTTTTCCATGCCTTAAGTGAAGAACATATCCGTCAGATTGTCGATCTGATGCTAGATGAACTGAACCGCCGGATAGAAGAGTACAGCCTTCATCTGGAGGTAACCGATGATGTTAAGGGCCTGCTCTTAAAAGAAGGATTTGATCCCAGTTACGGGGCCCGCCCGCTGCGCAGGGTTATCCAGCGCCGTTTGGAAGATGGCATCTCGGAAGAACTGCTGCAGGGCAAAATTGGCCCGGGTGACACCGTAGAGGTAACCACTGAAGACGAAAGCACACTTTCATTCCAGAAGAAATAACCTTGCTAAGGGGGCGCTGGCGACGCCCCCTTTTTGTTTTAATATTATGAAAGTAGCAACTTTGAGTTAGGTAAAGGATTTTTACCCGGTTTTGTCGAATACCCCAACTTGGAGAATAACGAAATAAAAAAAGGGGTATAGTTTTCCCTGTTAAGGGGTGTAGCATTTGAAAATCGCTGTATCCGGCAAGGGCGGAGCTGGAAAATCGACTGTTTCCGCCCAATTGGTACGCTGTTTTACCCTTCATCAAATGCCGGTATTTGCAG
>PWMM01000191.1 GCA_003558195.1 Syntrophomonadaceae bacterium | reverse complement strand
CCCTGGGGCCGCATCTGGATAGTTTTGAAGAAGAGCTTTCCTCCTACTTAGGGGTAAAAGGCGCTGTAGCCCTCAACTCGGGCACGGCAGCAATGCACCTGGCCTTGCTTTTAACTGGCTCAGGCAAAGGGGACAGGGTCTTTTGTTCGGCATTAACCTTTGCTGCTTCGGCCAACCCGGTGCTTTATGTAGAAGCAGAACCTGTTTTTATAGATTCGGAACCGGAAACCTGGAACATGAGCCCGGCAGCCTTGGAAAGGGCCTTTTGGGAGGCCCAAAATGAAGGACATTTGCCTAAAGCGGTGATTGTAGTTAACCTGTACGGGCAGAGCGCTGATATGGAGCCGATACTGGAGCTATGTGAACGCTATAAAGTGAGTCTAATCGAAGATGCTGCTGAATCGCTTGGTGCACTTTACAGGGATAAAAAAAGCGGCAGTTTCGGTCAGTTTGGTGTTTTGTCTTTCAACGGCAACAAGATCATAACCACAGCCGGTGGTGGAGCGCTGGTTTCTGATGACCTGGTTGCCCTGGACAGGGCTAAGTATTTAGCTACGCAGGCCCGGCAGAAAGCCGGGCATTACGAGCATACCGAGCCGGGTTATAATTACCGGATGAGTAATATCTTAGCGGCCATCGGTAGGGCCCAGCTGGCAGTAATTGAAGAGCGGGTTCAGGCTAAACAGAAAATATTCCAGCGCTACCGCCGGGCTCTCGGTGAGATTGAAGGGATCGACTTTATGCCGGAGGCTAAGGCAGGGTATTCCACATCCTGGTTGACCGCCCTTACAGTCGACCCCTTGCGATCTAAAGCAAACCGGGATCAGATCATCGATGCCCTTGAGCATGAAAATATTGAGGCCAGGCCGGTGTGGAAACCGATGCAGCTGCAACCGCTTTACGCCAGCTTTAAGTACCACGAACATGAAAAAGGTAACAGTGTTTCAGAGATACTATTTGAGTATGGCCTGTGCCTACCTTCCGGCTCAAGTTTGAGCGAAGAAGAGCAGGAGCGGGTAATTGCAATCTTGAAGCATATCTTAAATTAAAGATAAAGCAAGATCTAATAAGGGGATCTTTTTTGTCAAGTTTTGATTTTAGGAGGGAACTTTTGAGCATTTTTAACGGCAAAATCAAGCAGCTGGGCATGGCCGCGATTGACGGCGGCCTGGTACTGAGCGCTTTTGCGCTGGGGGTTTACCTGCGCTTTGATTGGAACGTGCCTTCTTTATGGATGGACAGGTTGGAAGGACTTTTACTGCCTGCCGTGATTATTAACCTAGCTACCTATTACCTGTTTGGGTTTTACCGGCGGGTTTGGCGTTATGCCAGTTTAGATGAGCTGATGTTGATAGCAGTTTCAGTTACCCTGGGGCTTGGCGGTACTTACCTCTACAGTTTACAATCGGGTATGCTGCCGAGAAGCTCTTATATTATTGCCTGGTTTTTGCTGCTGTTCTTGATTGGCGGATCCAGAGTGTCTATACGGTTGCTTGATAATTTTTTGAGTAAGCCTAAAGGTAGCGGTAGAAAAAAGAAAGCTTTGATTGTAGGCGCTGGTGAAGCAGGGGTGCTGGTGGCCCGTGAACTAAAAAAACATAGACACTCTTTGGAGCTGCAGCTGCTCGGTTTCATCGATGATGATCTTTCCAAACAAAAGCAGATTATCCAGGGCTTGCCAGTCTTGGGTACCAAAAAAGATTTAGAAAATGTTGTAAAACTGAAACAAATAGATAAAGTGATCATTGCCATGCCTTCAGCACCGTACAGCACTTTGCAGGAATTGGTTGGATTGTGCGGTGAGTTGGGGGTAAAAATTATGACCGTGCCCGGTATTTATGAGATCTTGCAGGGCCAGGTTAGCTTGAAGACTCTAAAAGATGTCGATATCGAGGATTTGCTCAGGCGTCTTCCGGTCAAGCAGGACTTAGAGCTTATTTCTGCCTACCTGGCAGGTAAAACGGTGCTGGTGACCGGAGCGGGGGGCTCTATCGGCTCAGAGCTGTGTCGGCAGATTGCAAAAGTAAAACCGGAGAAGCTAATCATGCTCGATCATGATGAAAACGGCATCTACTATATCGAGCATGAGTTAACCCATAAAAACGGCGATGTAACCCTGGTGCCCCTGGTGCGTGATATCCAGGACCGGGCTTCAGTGGAAAAGGTAATGGCTAAGTACCGGCCGGAGGTAGTTTTTCATGCTGCTGCCTACAAGCATGTACCCTTAATGGAAATGAACAGTGAAGAAGCGGTGCGCAACAATATCGAGGGCAGTAAAAATGTGATCGACCTTTCGTCAGAGTACGGGGTGAAAAGATTTGTCTTTATCTCCACCGATAAGGCGGTTAACCCGAGCAGTGTTATGGGGGCGACCAAAAGGGCTGTGGAGATCTATTTGCAGAAGAAAGCCCGTAGCTGTAACACATGCATATATTGTGCGGTGCGTTTTGGCAATGTCCTTGGCAGCAAAGGCAGCGTAGTGCTCTTGTTCCGAGAGCAGATCGCAAAAGGGGGCCCGGTAACGGTTACCCACCCCGATATGGAGCGCTATTTTATGACCATCCCAGAGGCAGTGCAGCTGGTGATCCAGGCTGGGGCGCTTGGAAAGGGCGGAGAGATCTTTGTCCTTGACATGGGTGAACCTGTAATGATTGTCGATCTGGCAAGAGATATGATTATTTTATCGGGTTTAAAACCGGAAGAAGATATCAAGATCGAGTTTACCGGTCTTCGGCCGGGAGAGAAACTGTATGAAGAACTCTTTAACGAACGGGAAAATTTTACCTTGACCAGGCATGAGCGGATTTTTATTGCTCCCGATACAGACCGTGATGAAGAGGTAGTGGAGCAAGAGCTTAAAGCTTTACGGCAGAAGCTGGGCTTAGAGACAGGTGATTAAAATAGATTATCACATTAATCGAGACCGTTTTAGCTAACTCGGTTGAAACAGGCTCTGAAGAGGCAGAAAGCCATAACGAGGTTAGCTATGAATAAAAAAGTACTTTAGTGGATTTATCGTTGTTGATTAAACCAGTATTTTAATCACACTTGCTTAGAAGGAGAATACGATGTACTTAGTAACCGGCGGGGCGGGCTTTATCGGCAGTAACATTGCCAGGGCACTTGTAAAAGATGGTAAAAAAGTGCGGGTTTTAGATGACTTTTCAACCGGTAGGCAGGAGAACCTGAAAGGGTTGGAAGAAGCAGAGGTAATCGAAGGAAGCCTGCTTGAACGGGAGAGACTGCAGAAAGTGCTAAAGGGGGTCAGGTACGTGCTGCACCAGGCGGCCATACCTTCGGTGCCCCGCTCGGTGGCAGATCCGCTCTTAAGCAACGAAGCCAATATTAGCGGGACTTTGCATTTACTGGAGGCGGCAAGAAAAGCGCAGGTGGAGCGTTTTGTTTACGCTGCGTCTTCTTCTGCCTACGGGGATACCGAAGTGCTGCCCAAGATAGAGAGTATGCCCGCAGACCCGCTTTCGCCATACGCGGTGGGAAAATATACCGGTGAGCTTTATGCAAAAGTATATGCTAATATTTACGGCTTGCAGACGGTGTCTTTGCGCTATTTTAATATCTTCGGTCCCCGCCAGGACCCGGCCTCAGAATACGCAGCGGTAATCCCGAAGTTTATCTTAAAAATGCTTAAAAACGAGGCTCCGGTGATTTATGGTGACGGGGAACAGTCCCGCGATTTCACCTATATTGAAAATGCTGTTGAGGCCAATATATCGGCCTGCACTTCTAACCGGGTAGGAAAAGGTGAAGTTATTAACGTTGCCTGCGGTGAACGCTACACTTTAAATGAACTGGTTGAGGCTTTAAAGGAGATTTTAGAAACTGTTGTTGAGCCGGTCTACACAGGTCCCCGCCCGGGTGATGTTAAGCACTCCCTGGCTGATATTGAAAAGGCGCAGCAGCTACTGGGATATGAAGTAAAGGTTGATTTTAAAGCGGGTTTAAAATTAACCGCGGACTGGTTTAAGGTCCGCGCTTAGAAATCCCTGTAAGCTTTATCGGGATCGAAGATAGTACTGATGCTTTTACTTCTTTTAACTCCCATTGATGTAAAACATTACATTAACGAAAACAATATAATAAATAAACAAACATACATATACAAACATATAAAAACATGTTATTATTACTACATATCATTTTTCGACAAGTTTAACTAAAAGCGAGGTGATATCAGATGGCCGGCAAAATGTTAAGCCCGGAAGAAGTTGCCGAGCGTCTTTCTGTATCTCCAAATACGGTTAGAGCATGGTTGAGAGAGGGTTCACTCAAAGGGGTTAAACTTGGTAACAAGATCTGGCGGATCAGCGAAGAAGAGCTGCAGGAACAAATCTGCTGCGAACAAAGCGTTGACTATGGCAGTGATGATCATGAAGAGGAACTCTCACCTGAAGATCTAAAAGCAATTCAACGAGGAATTGAAGAGATTAAAACCGGACGGTTCGTAACCCTGGATCAGTACGTGCAGGGGAAAAAACCATGAAATACACCGTCAATTTGTCCAAAGAAACAGTTAAAACGCTGAAAGCTGTTGATCAAAAGCTTGAAGCCAGGATGCTTGGAAAACTGCATTCTTTGGAAGATGATCCCAAAAATAAAGGAAAGGTTATAAAAACCCTTGCTGGCTTGTATTCCCTGCGCGTTGGTTCCTGGCGCATTCTATATACCATAAACGAAGAAGAGGGTGTTGTTTACGCGGTAGCAATCAGGCCACGGGGCCAAGCTTACCGGTGAAAGACTTCTGTTATCTGCTGGGTGCTATTTTGAAGTAGATAATTTGGCGGCTCTTAATGAATGAGCTTAGCAGAGTTTTAAAGATATAATTTAAATGAATTGGTAGAGGCTTTAAAGAGATTTTAGAAACTGCTGTTGAGCTGTTCTACACAGGTCCCCGCCCGGGTGATGTCAAGCACTCCCTGGCTGATATTGAAAAGGCGCAGCAGCTTTTGAGATATGAAGTAAAGGTTGATTTTAAAGCGGGTTTATAATTAACCGCGGACTGGTTTAAGGCCCGCCCTTAGAAATCCCTGTAAGCTTTATTTGGCTTGAAGATGATATTCATACCGGTCTTAAAAATTATGGCACTTTTAGGAGCAACTTTTTTTAAAGCAAAACTTGCCAAATTATTGTATAATAATGGTGGGAAAAGTTTTCGTTAAAGCATTTAGATTACAGCAAACAGAAAGGTTTTTTATTAAATGAATATCATTATCATCTCCCAGGATTTAAAGTCTGATGGGAAGGGAGAGGATCGCCTACT
>PWMM01000154.1 GCA_003558195.1 Syntrophomonadaceae bacterium | reverse complement strand
GAACTGCCCTGGTTTCTCCAGGAGAAGAGATTGGAAACCCGGCTTCGATAACATCTACATTCAAACGGGCTAATTGACGGGCAACTTCAACTTTTTCATCATAATTAAGACGAGCCCCGGGGGTTTGCTCACCGTCTCGCAAAGTACTGTCGAAAAGGTAAATCTTTTCTCTTTCCGGGGTTTTTTTTACATCAACCTGGTCATTCATTATAATCTCCTCCAGTATAGATAAATAATAATCAAAAAATAATTGCTTTGCCTGCTTGCAGATTAGCGATAAGCTTACTGTTAAGATTGATACTGAAAGGGCACCATAAAAGCTTGGCTTTTTTTATGAGCTTTCTATGTATAAAATCATCGCTAACTTTTGACCGGTAAAAATATACCTGCCGCTAACAATAAAAAAAAACCTTCGCCTAAGAGGCGAAAGTTGTTTTCGCGGTACCACTCTTCTTGGCGGCATAACTACTACCACCCACTCTTTAAGATAACGGAAGTTTCCGGTCAATTCTAATTTCAACTAGGTAGTTGATTTCGGTTGACGGCTCACGGATGAGTTCACAGGCTTTATCATACCGCCTTACACCAGACGGCGGCTCTCTGGGAATGACTTCCCCTGCTACTGCTTCCGATCACAGCCTTTAGCAAATTCAATTATTGTAAGATTAACCAAAAACAGAAGGCTTGTCAAGCCTATTTTTTCAAATTGAAAGCGATCGCATCCATGTCATATTTTTATTAACTTATGCTTGCTTCAGTTACTGAAAGCAGGTTTTTCAAATTTAAAGCGCTTAATCCGCAGCTTTTAAATAAAGTACCGTTTATGCTTGACAAAAACAGAAAGATAGCTCAGAATATAGATATAATTCCGTAATTAATTTCCACCAGGTCAGCATAATTATTACACACCTTGCAATAAAGTACCTAATATATTTTTACCGGAACTTTAGAGTGGTGAATATTATGGCAAATGCTCAAGGAAGGGCCAAGATTTTGAGCCAGGGCGAACAACTGGCTCTAATCAGGCAACCGAACCAGAAAACACCCACAGGGCTGCGCAATTTATGCATGATTATGCTTATGCTTAAAGCAGGTTTGCGGGCCGGAGAAGTTCTTACCTTAAAAATAGACGACCTTGATCCCAAAGCAGGTAAAGTGCATATAACTGAGAGCGGAGCGGCCCAGGAGCGAATCCTGTGGCTTGATGATGATTTAACAAGATTAATTACCCAATGGCTGCAAAAGAGACCACAGAAAAGCTCATTTCTTTTTACAACTTTGAAAGGTGGCCAACTTAAAGATCGTTATTTACGTGAAATGGTCAAACGCCTGGCTCGTAAGGCCGGCATTGCCCAAAATGTGCACCCGCATTTACTACGCAGTACATTTGCTGTTCAATTAATCAGGGATACCAGTGATATCCGCCTGGCTCAAAGAGCGTTGGGGCACAGGGACATATCTACTACCCAGGCTTATGTAAAGCATTTATTTAAAGAGCACAGTATGGCTTATTATGATCTGGTAGGGTTTAAACGAAGCGGCATCCCGGCAGAAGAAACTGGCCCTGGGCCAGCCCAGGCCCAAAAGCAGGACAGTTTAATGAATGAATCCCTAAAAACCAGTGATAATGATGAGACTACAGTTATCAGCAACAAACCCCCGGGAACAGGTAAAAATGAGAACAGCAAAAATATGGAATTAAAGAAGAGGGAGGGGGAGGAAGTATTTAATAATCAAGCCCTTCCTGATAAAAAAAACTTTGAAAATGATAGCCGGGAAATGAGCTTAAATCAAATTCCTGGTTACAAAACATTAGATGATCAGCCGGCTGAGACGGAAAACCTGGAATTAAGGATATCAATCATTGAGGAAGGAGAAAGAGAGCCCCTGGAAAGGACTCAGATCCCGGCCTTAAAATGTAGCCGCTGCACTTACATCCTCCATTATAAAGAAGACTGTCCCAGGTGTGGCGCTACTTTTGCATCAATTTTAGAATACTGGAGAAAATATTATTAGCGGATTTTTTCCAAGAATAACTAAAAATAACCCTGCCAGATTTTTAGTTTAAGACGGGTAGGGCCAGGATACTTGAGAGAAAGGACCTGGTGAGGAGTTAAAACTACAAAAATAATAGTTACTGATTAATTGATTTTACTTCCGATAATATATCTTATGTAAACTAACAGGGCAGAGGGTGACTCTACCAATAGCATTAAAAAGGCTCCTTCAGCCCATCAAAATAGTGTCCCATTGGTTCTGATGCGCTTGCAAAACAGGAAACCAATACAAAAGCTTGTACAATAGCTTGATGATTTAAAACTGCCTATTAATCCTGTATTAAGCCCAAAATAATTGTTATAATAGCTATAATGGTTTAATAATAATTCGCAGGCGCTTTAAGCCTGCTTGAAAATTGCTGTAATCATCTTATTAATAATATTAAATACTGGTATATAAGCTTTGATAAACATTGCAAAAAGACCGAACAATGTTTCCTAAATCAGCAGTCCAGCACACATAAGCATTGGAAGAATTAATCAAAAAAGCTATACTGGAACAGTTACAACCCTTTTTGAGCAGGCAAAACTGTAAGCACTATAAAAATCAATACCTAATTACCATTAATTACCTGTAGGAGGTTTGTTTGTGTTTTTTTTTATTAAAAGAAAAGCTCTACCTGATGGATTACAAATTACTATAGTTATTTGTATTATTTTAGGACTAGCCTCCTCCCTTTCACTTTTAGGATGCAGCAGCGAAAGTTATCCTCTGGTTGATTACAACAATGAGGAAGTTGAAACTAATGCTGGTTTTCAAAATTATGATTACCAGAAGCAGCTTAGCTGCTCAAATGATGAAAACAAACAAAATGAAGCTGAAAAAGAAACAATCGAATCTACCGAATCCATTATAGATACTAATCAGTATGAGGAGTTAATTAAAAAGCCAAAGATAGGTCTTTATACCGGAAAAGGCAGCTGGCCTGAGAATATTAGAGCAATAAAGCATTTCCTCGATTATTACGCCTTTCCATGGTCTAATTTTGACGAAAATGATGCAGTTGACTTAAACCTGAATGAAGTCTTCGATGCAGTCTGGTTTGCTGGAGGTTTTTCTGCTGAGTACAAACATTTTATCGAAGACCATTCCAAAATTGAAAACTTTGTTAACCAGGGTGGTTTATTTATAGGAACCTGCGCCGGTGCTTATTATGCCGTTGATACTTTACGCTGGCAGGGAACCGATTACGATTATCCTCTCAAGATATTTCATGGAAAAGGAATTGGGCCCTTGAGTGGCCTTATAAACTGGGGCGATAAAGATGTTTTATGGTTGGAGCATGAACACCCCGCTAACTTTGGCTTTAAAAGTGAAAAACATATTTATTATTTCGACGGCCCTTATTTTGAGCCCTACGAAGAGGAATTGGTTACAGTCCTGGCTCGTTACTCGGTTAATAGTCAACCTGCAATTATTAGCGGTGCTAGGGGAACCGGCCAATATCTACTTATGGGCCCTCATCCAGAGATTGGTGATTCCTTGGATCAAGCTTCAAACACCCCGGAATTTAAAAAAGGAGCTGAGTGGCCCTGGCTTTACCAGTTAATAATTTGGGTTTATAATAACAGTAATGAATATAATTAAAGAAAGCTTAGTAAAATATATTAAACGAAATCTATTTTAAGAAAAATATTACTGGGTGGTGCTCTAAATATGCGTCGAGTCTATTTTATTATCCTGGCTGTGGGTTTATTGTTTTTATCTTTTAACCTGGGAATGACCACGGCAGGTAACTATCCTCCTGAGACGCTACTTGATCTTGTAAACCTGCAAGGGTTCGAAGAAACAGAAACAGTTGAGGAAACAATAGATACTGAAGATCCAGAAACGCCAGAAGAACCAGTCTTGGAAGAAGAAAAAGAAGAAGAAGTAAAAGAACCTGAACCTGATCTTAGAACAGCTAAGATGGTAACAACCGGTAATATTATCGCCCATTTATTGCAAATCCACCAGGCAGAAATTGCTAATGGAGAATATGATTTTAGTCCCAGCTTTGAAGTTGTTGCTCCATATCTCCAAGATGCTGATCTTACGGTAGGTGATCTTGAAGTAATGCAGGCCAGTAAGGATATAGTATCTCCTGGCAATGGCCTTACTGGTTATACTGGTTATCCTGAATTTAATGCCCCACCGGAATTTTCAGAAGCCCTCTTTGAAGCAGGTATAAATATATTTACGCTTGCCAATAACCATGCCCTGGACCGCGGCCTTGAAGGTTTGCAAATGACCATCGAACATCTTCGCAATCTTGGAGCTTCCACATTTGGAGCCTATCTAAATCAAAATGAACACGATAAACCCCTGATTATTGAGGTTGACGGTATTAACATTGCCCTGCTCGGTTATACATATGGTTTAAATGGTAATGTGATACCCCGTGGTCATGAATACAGCGTTAACCTTATTCCTGACTTTGAAGATATATCACCTATAATAGCAGATATCGAAGCAGCGAGATCCCATGGCGCTGACCTGGTTGCCGTATTTAATCACTGGGGTGCTGAAACAAGTCATGAACCACAACCACAAAGGTTGAGAGAGATTGCTGAAGAATTTGTTGAAGCAGGCGCTGATTTAATCATCGGTGGGCATCCAAAGTATATCCAACCGTTTGAGTGGTTCTTTTTCGAGGAAGAAGACGGATCAGAAAGAGCGGCACTTGCCATATATTCACAGGGCAGTTTTATTTCTAACCAGCATGAAGGTGATGGGTTTAACAGCATCTATAATGAATTTGGTTTATTACTCGATATCGATATAACCAAAAACCTGGATTCTAAAGAAACCTGGATCAGCGGGATGGACTATGAAATAACCTGGGTGCATCGTGAATGGAGACACAGGGTCCTTCCTGTCTCAGAAGTATTATCATCTGCTTCACCAAAAGATTATAATTTAACAGGTTATGATTTTGACCGACTAAGAAAGATTTATGATTTTTCTGTTGATGTGCTCAATTATTACAACCATGAGGAGGATAAGGCTCGTGCTATGGCCATATCAGAGCGCCTCTATCACAAAGCTTATGATAAAGAATAGTTGTAATTATCAACATAAAGCTCTATAAAGGGGAGGCTAAAGAAAATTGAAAATAGGGTTTTTTACTGACAGTTTTCGGCCTTATACCAGTGGAGTAGTTAGATCGATTGAACTTTTCTCTCGTGAATACACTAAGCGCGGCCATGAAGTTTTTATTTTCGGCCCTGATTATCCGCTTT
>PWMM01000217.1 GCA_003558195.1 Syntrophomonadaceae bacterium | reverse complement strand
CTATTCGGCATCAAAGCCGGTCAGATCCATCAGGTCGAGCTCGAGCTCCTCAAATGCATCGGCAGCTGAAGTTTCACCAAGCAGTACGCTGTAAACTGCATTATAAAACAACTCTGAAACAGCCGAGTACTGCGGTGCGGTTACCGTCGAGGGACGGGCCACGGCATTGATGAAAACATCATAAAGGCTGCCAAAGAATGGTGCTGCTTCGAGAACTTCTTCATCTTCATATAGATCCATAATCGTCGGGTTAAAAGTACCCTCAACTGCCCTGTATTTCTGCCCTTCACGGGAAGCCATGAACAGGGCTACATCTGCTGCTACTTCAGGGTTCTCACTGTATCTGCTGACGGCAAGCTGCCATCCACCAAGGGTAGCAGCTCCCGATCCGGATCTGCCGGCGGGCAGCGGTGATACATCGAACAGGTCTTTCACAGCACTATCATCTGCCTGGCTGGTGGCGTAAGCATAAGGCCAATTCCGCATAAAAGCAGCATTGCCGGCATGCCAAACAGCGCGCGATTCTTCTTCAGCCATGGTGGTCACACCTTCAGGAGAAATAGTACCCACCCAGCCAGCGGCCTGATCAACTATCTCGATGGCGTTAGGGTTGTTGATGGTAATAACTCCATCAGGACTGATAATGGTTCCACCATCATTAGAGGCAATCCATTCCAAGGCATCGCAAGTCAAACCTTCATAAGCACGGCCCTGCCATACAAAGCCCCAGAAGTCGGGGTTTTCGACCCGTTCGCCATCCTGAATAATCTGGGCTGCTTCTTCCAGATCATCCCAGGTTGCCGGAGGATCGAGGTCGTACTTTTCGAGCAAGTCGGTGCGATAATAGAGCAGCCCTGCATCAGTAAACCAGGGGATACCTACCAGTGCACCATCAACAGTGTTGTTTTCTACGATGGCTGGAAAATGATCGCCGGCTACCTCGGCAGCACCATACTCATTTAAATCTACAAAGTGTTCGGCAAGGTCACCAGGCCAGATTACATCGATCTGGAAAACATCAACCTCTGAACTTCCTGCTTCAAAGAACTGCAGGTAAAGGCCAAGGCGATCTTCAACCATATCCGGGGTATCGAGAACCTCAACAGTAACCCCTTCGTTTTCAGCCATATACATTTCCGCCAGGTCCCGGGTTAACTCCAGCTCCATACCTACAGCACCTGCGGCCACGGTAACCACAACATCTTCATCCGGGTCCGGTTCATCAGCAGCATCATCACCGCACCCTACAACTAAAAACATGGTCAAAGCAACAATTAAGATAAAACTAAACATCCATTTCGGTTTTAACATCTTTTTTCCTCCTCTTTTTTTGAACCACTATGTTAGAAAGCAACGACATTATTTTAACTAATCACCCCTTTATAAAAATTATGGTTTAAACTACTCTCGTAATAATCTCTATCCTTTGACCGCACCGGCCGTGAGTCCAGCTACAATCCGGCGCTGGAATATTAAGACCAAAACCACCAGCGGTATTGTTACCAGGCTGGCTGCGGCCATAATCTCGCCAAAAGGTTCCTGACGGGCAACCGCTCCGGCAAAATAAGCAATAGCAACCGGCACTGTCCGGGCGGAAGGATCAATAGATGTAAAGGTCAGGGCAAAAAGGTACTCATTCCAGGCCGCAATAAAAGCGAGCAGCCCTGTTGTGACAAGAGCCGGTGCTGTAAGCGGTAACAAGATGCTTTTAAAGGTCTGGAATGGTGTGGCTCCATCCACCTGGGCAGACTCCATTAAGGCGTCGGGTAGTTCTTTGAAAAAGGCAGTCAAAACCCAGGTTGTAAATGGCAGGGTGAAAATCATATAGGAAAAGATCAAACTGATCCTGGCCGGAAACCCGAGAGCGGTAATAACCGCATAAAGCCCGGTTAAAACCGTAACCTGGGGAAACATGGTCATGGCTAGAATAAGATAAAGAGCCGGCTTACGCCCCCTGAACCGCAGCTTGCCCAGGGCGAAAGCGGCAAATGAACCGGCTACCAGGGCCAGAACTGTCGTGGAAGTAGCCACTATGGTACTGTTGGCAAGCCCCCTTAAAAATTGGCCATCCTGCAACACGGCACTATAATTCTGAAATGTCGGTGAAAATTCAAGGGTTGCCGGATCACGGGGAACTGCCGTGGCCGGGGTCATAAACAGCTGGGATTCAGTTTTAAGAGATGAGTTCACGGCCCAGTAAAACGGAAATAGCAGGTACACTAAGATAAAGATAATCATAAAGTTAAATGCTACCCGCTTGATGAGGTTAAATGGGCTGCTGCGCTTATTCATTCCGATCAACTCCCAGCATTTTAATATAAGCTATGGCAAAACCAAATATAAGGATAAAGATAATCACTCCAATTGCTGATGCCAGGCCCATGGCCCGGTTACCTATAAGCTGAAAATAATTATAGCTGGCCATAGAGTACTGCGCCTGACCGAGCATAACCTGGAAAATATCAAATACCCGCAGGGCATCAAGGGTCCGGAAAATTAAGGCCACAGCCATAGCCGGCTTTAAAAGAGGCAAAGTAATGGTAAAGAACTGCCTGATTTTACCCGCTCCGTCAATTTCTGCCGCTTCAAAGATATCTTCAGGCATGGTTTGTAAACCGGCCAGTAACAGTAAAGCCATAAAAGGCGTAGTTTTCCAAACATCCACCGCGATCATGGCCGGCAGCTGGTAAGTGCCGGCAGCCAGAAATGCTATGGGGCTCTCGATCATGCCAAGCCTGTCGAATAAAGCATTAAACATGCCCACCCGGCTGGGAGCAAGCATCCATTCCCACATCCGGGCTGAAACAACCGTGATTACAGCCCACGGTACAAGCATAGCTGCCCGCATGGATCCCCTGAACCTGAATTTACTGTTAACCACGAGGGCAATAGCCAACCCCAGGATTAGTTCCAAAAAAACAGATACTACCGTAAAAACCACTGTGTTAGAAACAGATTGGATGAAACTGGGATCGGTCGCACCAATTACATAGCGATTGCCAAAGAGATCAAACTGGTTGACTTCCCGGAAACGGCGCGGTTCCCTGGGCAGGACATCAAGCGGTCTTTCATAAACCTTTTCGCCCGAGTCAGCATCAATCATTATCTCTCCCGTTGCTTCATCAAGCACCGGATCAAGGGTGGTGACATGAACGCTAAGCAAACGCCTGTAATTGTCAAAACCAACAAAGTTAGTTTCCTGACCACTGGCAAAAACCCGGTCTGTAAAGCTGGTATAAAAGACCTGGGCTAACGGGTAAAAAGCAATTAAAGCGATAATGAGCAGTGCCGGGAGCAGCAACCTTAAAGCCAATCTCTCTTCACGTTTAGCCAGGTTTGACAATCTTGCCTTACGTGAAGAAGGTTTTTTCTTAGCAGCTGAACTGTCATTGGTCGAACCCACCTTTTCCCCTCCTTTTCAATAAATTTGCAATTTCAATTGAATAAAACAAATATAACCATTTATTTATCAATCTGCCCCAAATACCATTACAAAACCAGAATATTTGACCTTTTTCATATTAATGTTAATTTAGCTGGCTTTAGCACCTTACTTAAGCAGTGCTCTCCCGAAACACTATTTCATGGGGCAGAACAAACTCCCATTGGTCGATCACTTTGCCTTCAATAAGCTTTATTAATAGCTCTGCAGCCAGACAACCCATCTGATCAATCGGCTGACGCACTGTAGTCAGGGCCGGGTGGTAATAAGATGCCATGGGCACATCATCGAAACCGGCCACTTCAATATCTCCGGGGATTTTTAAGCCATGATCAAAAAAGGCCTTCATTGCACCGAAGGCCATCAAATCACATGCTACAAAAAGAGCTTCCAGGTTTAATTGATTATTGATTATTTCCAACCCAATCCGGTAACCATCTTTTGAATCTAGAGAACCGGTTTTTACAAATTGCTCAGTGAAGGGCACTCCAAAATCATGCAGGGCCTCACGGTAACCCTCATAGCGTTCTTTTCCGGTATACTGGTCTTCCAGGGGAGCCCGGATCATACCCACCCGGGTAAGCCCTTTCTTAAGAAAGTGGGTAACGATATCATGAGCAGCTTTACGATTATCGACGCGAATGCCAACCAGGTTATCTTCATCATAACTGACATTGACAAGGGAAATAGGGATCGCCGCTTCCTTAAAAAAGCTCTTATGAGCCTGCTTAAGACGGGAAGTTAAAAAAACTATACCATCAACCTGTTTGTTGCAAAGCATTGTAAGAAGCTCGATTTCTTTCTCAGAAGAACCATATGAATTGCAGATGATAATATTGTAACCTTTACTAAAGGCAATTTTTTCTATTCCCTTGACCAGGACTGAAACGAAGAGGTTGGCAATGTCAGTTATAACCACTCCGATGGTTTTGCTTTTCTTATATACCAGGCTCCTGGCTGTAGAATTCGGCTGGAAATCCAGTTCTTCAATAGCCTTTAAAACCCGCTCCCTGGTTTCAAGGCGCACCGGCTTGGTATCGTTCAACACGCGTGAAACTGTTGCCTTGGAAACGCCAGCTTTCTCAGCCACCTGCTTGATTGTTACCGACATGGGTCACCAACTTTCACGGGTTAAGTTAATTATAGGAAACCGGTTTCCTCATGTCAAGCTTTTTTTATATTTTTTAATTAATAAACACTCTTAATTGTTTTGCAATACCCCCTAAATGTACTAAATCAAGGTTACAGTAATCATAATCTCCTTTATCTAACCCGGACAAGCCGGTGCCATAAAAATTGATGTAAAAAAAGCTCCTTGTAAACCATTGCAAAACAGTGTTTAAGGGATCTTATTAGTATATTTATGCTAAAGTTGTGCAGATTTTCAGACTTAAGGCCCAGGCAGGTTATTAATACTACCGGGTTTTCACTTTCCTTAAAAAATGATTAATCGCGAAACATACAGAGATCTTTCTACCGCCAGTTAAAACTAACCAACTGGAACACTTCTATCGGGATAGGGGGCGGCCATTAGACCGCCGACCCTCCCACACCACCAAGCAAGCCGTTCGGCACTTGGCGGTTCGTCAAGTTGTTCCCACTGCCAAGCCCACAGCGGACTTTCACCGCCATGTTAACGCCCATGCCGGGCGCACCTTAAGAAAAACGGCGCAAATCCTTGCTTTGCGCCGTCAAATCTATATTAATGAGGGGGTTAATTTTATTATGCCAGAGTCAGGTTACTGTATTATTACAATTATGTTTAAATCATGTTAAAATTAAAAGCTATTTTTATCAATTTTTCATTACTAATCCACAATTTAACCTGCTTTTCGATCTGAT